>DASQHH010000862.1:0-5414 GCA_035632195.1 Vicinamibacterales bacterium | reverse complement strand
CGCCACGCTTCAGCCGAGCGTGTGATGGTGGCTTCGATGAGTCCGTAGGGTTGGTCCGTGGCGACGAATACTTCATTGGGATTGTCGAGGCCGAACGGCTTCAGGTCCACGAGCAGATGGTGCCGGTTCGGCATCGTCAGGGTAATCGACGTCGCGTCGGCGCACGCCGCGAGCGCCGCTTCGCCCATGGCGTACATCGTATGCTGCACCGAGCGGCTGCGATGCGCCGCAAACGCGTCGACGAGCGCCTGGCGCACGCGTTCGCGCACGGAAAAATCGCTCGTGCCGCGACGATAGGTCCACGTCGCGGTCAACGCCGTCGCGAGGACGCGATCCTCCGTTTCCGGCAGCGTCGTGTACGCATCGCGCGGGAATCCCGAGAACGCCGAATCGGTCGTTTTCATCAGCACGAGATCCGCGACGCCCGACGCGATGTCCGTTCCGTCGCGGTCGCGCGTGACCGTCGTGGTCCACTGCTCGCCGCCCGGCTGCACGAAGGCGTGCGCCGCGAGACGATCCCAGCGATGCTCGGCGGCGGTGATGCGGACGCGCGACACCGCCGGTTTGCCGATGAAATGGTCCGCGAGGCGCGCCGCGAACGTTTCGACGTGTGTCAGCGGATCCTGCCGCGCGAGCGCGTAGACCGTGTTCTTCATCGTGTCGGTCGCGATGCACGGCGCGTTGTCGCCGTCGACGTAGACCGCATCGAAGGCCCCTTCGAGCTGGACGTCGAGCGTCAGGTCGATCAGCTGGTGCGGCTGGTCGCTCTTGCCCGGCGGCCTGCGGACCTTGACCACGCGGACGCGTGCCTTGCCGTACCTGTTCCAGGAGAGCTCAGGCACCGCGGTATGTGGTGTAGCCGAACGGGCTGACGAGCAGCGGCACGTGGTAGTGCTCGTCCGTGTCGCGGACGCTGAAGGCGATGCGCGCTTCGGGAAAGAACGCGGCGCCGACGCCGTTCGCCCGATGGTACGACGCGAGGTCGAACGTCAGGCGATACGTGCCGGGGACGAGGTCCGCGCCGTCGGTCAAGGTCGTCAGGCGTCCTTTCTCGTCCGTCGATCCTCGTCCGACCGGATGCCAGTCGCTGCCCTGGCGGACTTCGAGGATGACGGTGACGCCCGTCGCCGGTTCGCCGCGCGCCGTGTCGAGCACGTGTGTCGTGATCATCGACGTCTTATCGGTCACTCATCCGTCCAGCAGCTTCGCCAGCCGCACGTGCGTAATCTGCCGCTGCTGTTCGGCGGCAATCGGCAGTTCGCGGGCGGAGTCGTTGGACAGCCGGCTTTCGAGCAGGGCCAGCATCTCGGGCCCCGACCTGCCCGTGGCGCAGACGATGAAAATGTAGCCGAAACGGGCCTCGTAGTCGCGATTTCTCTCTGCCAGCCGCTGCCTGACGGAAGCGTCCACATGTGCGGCACCCGCCTGCTCCTGCAGTTCCCACTTTTGCACGGGCGCCTGACCGATGCGCGGATGCGCCGCGAAGGCTTCACGCCAGTCGTCGGGATCGAGCGCGTCCCAGATGACATCGGCCGTCACGGCGAGGGATCCGACATCGCGGAATGGGCGCGCACGCGCCATGCGCTCCGCCCAGCGTGCGGACCCACAGCACCGTCGGAATTCAGCAGCGGCCTGCTCCCGCGACAACGCGTTCAATTCCGCTAACGTCACGTCCGGCTGACGAACATGGCCCCGGACGGACGGCCGAACAGCCGGAGTCGCGCGACGCCGCCGTCCGGAAAAATGTTCAAGCGCACATGGGTCACATCGCCGACTGCGGCAACCTCGCGCTCGAATGTGTGCAACGAGTCCGGCTTCAGCGGAACGCGCGGCACGAGCTCGCGCCATGTCGCGTGACCGGGGTCGAATTCGCCGCGCGCGCGCGCGGTGTCTTCGAGCACTGCTGCCTCGAGGCTGCACGATCCGGGAGCGTTGCCCTTGAAGTGCTTCGTGTCGACGTCAACGCGGCGAATCGTTCCGCGTGTGGCCAGACGGATGATCGTCCATTCGTGCCCCGGCGTGCGCCTTCGCTTCGTCTCCCAGCCGTCGCCCATATGCGTCGAATCGCCAGGCAGGATGAGGTTGTTGCGCGACCCGAAGAACATGTCGCTGCACAGCACGACGACGGCGCCGTGCTGCATCGCGGCGAGATCGACGTCGCCGGTGCGCGTATGGCGCGCCCAGTCGGCAACCACGTCGCCGTAGACGCGCAGCCGCGCGACGCCGCCATCGGGATAGATGCGCAGTCGTACGTGTGTCGCCCGAGACGAGCCTTCGACGACGAAGGGGTTATGCGAATCGCCATTGAGCTTCGTCTGCCCCAGCGCCTCGGTCCACTTCGCGCGGACGGCGTCGTCCGGCGACGCACTCAAAGGAAGTTCGGAGACATCGATCGCGCAGGACTCCGGATAGTTGCCTTTGAAGAATGCGGTGTCGACGTCGACGCCACGGACGATTCCGGCTGAACCCAGGCGGACGATGCACCAGTCGTGCACGCCTGGGGTACCCGGCTCGGCATCGCGGTGACGCCGCGTTTCCCAGCCGTCCATCCATTTGCCGCGATCGGTGTACTTCCCTTCGAGCCAGATCGGGGCGGCGGCCTTGGTGAGGTTTTCTTTCGGCGCGAAGAACTCATCGTTGCACGCCACGACGGCAGCGCCCAGCCGCTCGGACGCGAGATCGATGAGGTTTTCAAACAACTCGCTCACAACAGCCGCCCTGTCGGTGGACTGACGATCCGGCCATCGTCCCACACGCGCACGCCGCGGACGAAGGTCGTCTTCACCCTTCCGCGCAGCCGGCGCCCGGCGTACGGCGTCAGCTTGTGCCGCTGCTGCAGCGCGGCCGCGTCGACGGTCCAGTGCTCGTCGGGATTCCAGACGATGAGGTCGGCGTCGAAACCCGGCGCGATCTGGCCTTTCCGCTCGAAACGCGCAAGCGCGGCCGGCCGTTCGCTCATCCAGCTGGCGAGATTCATCGCCGAACGCGGGGCCGCGGACCACACCGCCGCGAGCGACATCTCGAGCGACGCGATGCCGCCCCACGCCCGGACGAAGTCGCCGGGAGGCTTCATCGACGGCGGCGCGGGCGAATGATCGGTCGCGACCAAGTCAATTGTGCCGCCGCGCAGGCCTGCCCAGAGGGCCCGGCGATGACGCGATTCGCGGATGGGCGGAGCGCACTTGAATTCGGTGGCGCCAGGCGGAATCTCCTCCGCAGCAAACGTCAGGTAATGCGGGCATGTTTCGGCCGTGATGGACACGCCGTCGTTCTTCGCGCGCCCGACGATGTCGACCGCCGCTTCGCACGCCACGTGCACGATATGGACGCTCGCGTCGAACTCGCGGGCGAGCCGGATCATCATCGCAATGGCCACCACTTCGGCCTCCGGCGGGCGCGTATCGGCGTAGCTGGTGTACGCGGCGGCCTCGCCGCTCCCGACCTGCCGCAACCGATCCGGCGCCTCGGCGTGCACCAGCAGCGGAACGCGCCTCTCCGCGAGAATCGGCAGCGACCCGCGCAGGTCGCGCTCGACGACGTGCTGGAACTCGTTGACGCCGGAAGGCACGAGGAAACACTTGAACCCGCGCGCGCCCGCATCGATCAGTCCTTGAAGATCGTTGGCGTTGCCGGGCACCACGCCGCCCCAGAAGCCGACGTCGACGTGGCACTGGCCGCGCGCCGCGGCCCGCTTCGCCTCCAGCGCCGCGGCCGTCGTGGTCGCCGGAATGCTGTTCAGCGGCATGTCGACGATCGTCGTCACGCCGCCGGCGGCCGCCGCCCGCGTCGCCGTGTCGAAGCCTTCCCAGTCCGTGCGTCCCGGCTCGTTGACGTGCACGTGCGTGTCGACGATCCCGGGCGACACGATCAGGTTGCCGCAGTCGATGACATCCGGGCGCCCGGCTGAAGCCTCCGCGGTGCCGGCATCATCGCGCGCGACATCCACGATTTCGCCGTTCTCGATTTCGATCGACGCGGCAGCGACGGCATCGGGCAGTACGACCCGGGTGCTGCGGATGATCAACTACGTGCGGCCCGCTTCAGGAACGAGCCGGCTCCCGCCCGGCCGACGAACTTCCCGTTCTCGATGACGACCTTTCCGCGGGACAGCACCGTGTCGGTCCCGCCGGTTACCTGACGGCCCTCGTACGGGTTGTAGTCGACCTTCATATGCAGCGTCCTTGCGGCGAGCGTGAACGTCCGGTTCGGATCGAACACGACGATGTCGGCATCGGAGCCCGGAGCGATCGTCCCCTTGCGCGGGAAGAGGCCGAAGATCTTCGCCGGCGACGTCGACGTGAGTTCGACGAAGCGGTTCAGCGAGATGCGCCCGGCGCGGACGCCGCCGTCGTAGACGAGGCTCATGCGCGTCTCGATGCCCGGCGCGCCGTTGGGGATCTTCGAGAAATCGTTCCGGCCGAGCTCCTTCTGCTCCTTCATGCAAAACGGGCAATGGTCGGTCGAGATGCACTGCAGGTCGTTGAACGCGAGGCCGCGCCACAGCTGGTCCTGCTTTGCCTTGTCGCGCAGCGGCGGGCTCATGACGTACTTCGCGCCGTCGAAGCCGGCCTCCTCGTAGTTGTCGTAGGACAGAAACAGGTACTGCGGGCAGGTCTCCGCGTACGCCGGCAGACCGCGGTCGCGGGCTTCGGTCACCATCTCCAGGGCTTCCGCCGCCGAGAGGTGGACGATGTAAATCGGAACGTCGGCGATCTCCGAGAGAGCGATCGCGCGGTGCGCGGCCTCGGCTTCGGCCCTGGCCGGGCGCGTCAGCGCGTGATACTTCGGCGCCGTCTGTCCCGCCGCCAGCGCGCGCTGGACGAGGACGTCGATGACGTCGCCGTTCTCGGCGTGCATGCAGATGGTCCCGCCGTTCTTCCCGGTTCTGAGCAGCGCCTTGAAGATGCTCCCGTCGTCGAGCATGAAGACGCCGCGATACGCCATGAACAACTTGAAGGACGTAATGCCCTGACGAACCAGCGCGTCCATCTCCTGTTCGGTCTGGTCGTTGAGGTCCGTCATGATCATGTGGAACCCGTAGTCGATGACGGCCCTGCCCTCGGCCTTCTTCGCCCACGTCTCCCACGCGTGGTGCAGCGTCTGCCCCTTGTACTGAATCGCGAAGTCGACGAGCGAAGTCGTGCCGCCGAACGCGGCGGCGGTCGTGCCTGACTCGAAGTCGTCGGCCGACGTCGACCCGCCGAACGGCATGTCGAGGTGGGTGTGGACGTCGATGCCGCCTGGGAGGACGTACTTGCCCGCCGCGTCGATCCTCTTGTCGACGGCCATCTCGAGCTTCGTGCCGATCAACGTGATCTTCTCGTCCTCGACGAGAACGTCGCCCTTGTACTGATCGACCGCGGTGACGATGGTGCCGTTCGTGATGAGCGTGCGCATGTCAGTACCTGGCGATT
>DASQHH010000861.1:0-1865 GCA_035632195.1 Vicinamibacterales bacterium | reverse complement strand
GCCTGCAACTGCTCGTGACCAACGATACCGCCGCCGTCCATCTCGCCGACGCGGTGGGCACTCCGTGCGTCATCCTTTACGGCCCGACGGCGCCGTCGCGGTTCGCACCGTTCGGCGGAGGCCATCGCTTTCTGCACGCCGGCCTCGAATGCGACCAGTATCTGCGGCGGTGCGCGGGGGAGAGCGACACGGGGGCGTGCGACCGCCGATGCATGACGTCCATCACCGTCGACGCCGTGTGCGCCGCTGCGATGGATGTGTGGAACCAGCGGGCGTCAGCCGGTGACCGGGTCCTCGGCTCGGTCGCGCACGGCGCGCAGGACGCCTGAGCCGCCGAGCCAGGCGAGCGCCGCCGCACCGGCCGTCGTCGTGATGCCGTACGAGATCGCGCGCTCGACGACCGTGATCGCGATCGCCGTCTGCGCGGACGCGCCGCACAGCATGAGGCCGGCGACGAGGCTGCCGTCGATCGCGCCGATGCTGCCGACCGTCGGCACCAGGCCGCCGGCGATCCCCATGGCCGTCACGGTGGCCGCCTGCGGAATCGACAGCGGCAGACCGAATGCTGCGGCGACGACGATCTGCCGCGCGATGGTTTCGACCTGCGCCAGCGTCGCATAGAAGATCGCCAGCCCCATGGCGCGGCCGCCGATCCGCACGCTGCGGGATCGCTCCCAGAGTTCCGCCAGACGCGTACGCAGTTTCTTCCGATTCAGCCAGCCGAGCGCGACGGCCAGGACCACCGCGGCCGCGGCCGTTGCTGCGGCGCGATGCGATCGACCGATGACGTCTATGGCGATGGGCGCCGACAGCGCAACAAGGACGGCGATCGGGGGGACCTCGGCCAGCCGGACCCAGACGAACGAGGCGGCGCCCTGCGCCAGCGGCACGCCATCGGCGCGCATCAGCGCGACGCGGCTGGCATCGCCGCCCAGGCCGGTCGTCGGTGTCGCGTTCCGGACGAAGATGCCGGCCAGGTTGATCAGGATCGTGCGCGACAGGGCCAGTCGCGTGCCGAGGGCCGCGATCACGACGCGCCACCGCTCGCCGGTGATCACGAGACCGATGGCGTGCAGCATCAGCGCTGCCCCGACGAGTGAGAGGCGGGCGTGCGTCAGCGCGTCGGCGACGCCGCGCAGGAAGGAGCCCACGGCCGCCTGAATCATACCAGCGCAACGTCCGTGCGTCCGCGCGCGATTGATAGAATGCCGGGATCGTGCGCAGTGCGATCGTGCGTGTCGGCGCGCTGATGATCGGGTTCCGGATCGCAGGGCTGGCCGAACGCTATCTGGTGCAGCCCGACATTCCGTTTTCGGCGCGGCTGGCCCTCTTCGCTCCGGCGGCGATGGCGCACGCCGGCACGCTTCTGCTGATCGTCACCGTGTTCCTGCTCGCGGCCCGTGCGCTGCCGCGCAGCCGTCGAGCGGTGTCGATCGCCGCCTGCGCGACGTTCGCGACGCTGGTGGTCGCGGGCCAGGCCGACTTCATCGTGTCGTCGATTACCGGCGCGCCGCTGACGCCGACCGTGTTCCGCACGTTCCGCGGCCTGCACGTCGTCCGATCGAACGAATTCCTCGAGCCGTTGCGCGCGCACCTCCCGATGACGGTCTCCGGCGCCGCCGTGTTCGTCGCAGGCGTCTGGTGGATGTCGGCGCTGGTCCGACGCGAAAACGCCGGCGCAGAGCAGTCGGCTGGACGTCCGGAGCGCGGGACGCCGGAAGTCGTGCTGTTCGCCGCAGCGCTCGTCTTGAGCGGCGCCGCAGCCGTCGTGCCGTGGCCGGTGCCGCCGCCCCCGATTGAGGTCGCGTTCGCGCGCGAGTACCTCGGCCTCGATCGCATCCGGCTGCGGCGGCCCGAGGCGGACG
>DASQHH010000860.1:0-1846 GCA_035632195.1 Vicinamibacterales bacterium | reverse complement strand
GACAGCACCCACGAGGTCATCGTCGGCGCGGACCGCGAAGTCGGCGCGGGTTTCGCGGTTGGAGCGAATTACATCTGGCGCCGGTACTACAACTGCTTCAGTAACGCCTGCCCGGGCTGGGCGCCGCTGAACGGCATCTCGACAACTGGATCGGATTACGTGCCGGTCCCGTTTACGCCGACGGGCAGTTCGTGTCCGACGGGGGCAACGTGCCCGACGCTGACGTACTACCAGCCGGTCACGCAGCTCGGCACGATCAGCAACGAGACGAACATCCAGAACTTCAATCGCACCTTCAACGGTCTGGAGTTGAACGCCCGCAAGAGGCTGTCCAATCGATGGTTGATGAACACGAGCTACGCGTACAACAGCACGATCGTCAACTATGGTCCCGGCAGCTTCCAGGATCCGACCAACATCGCTGCGCGCAGCGGATTCCAGTACGACTACGCGACGAGCGGCAGCGGCATCGGCAACGTGTTCGTGAACGCGAAGTGGCTCTTCAAGTTGAGCGGCATGTATCAGCTGCCGTACGACGTGAACGTGTCGGCGTTCTACAATGCGCGACAAGGCTATCCGTTCGAGCGCACGATCACGAGTCCGTCGCGCGCGAACGGCGCGGGAACGATCAGCCTGCTCATCGACAACGTCGGCGACGAGCGGCTGCCGAACTATCAGAACCTTGACTTCCACATCGAACGTCCCATCAAAGCGAACACGGTCCGGATCATCCCGTCGCTGGATCTCTTCAACGTGATGAACTCGAACACGGAGCAGGCGATCCGCGGC
Source organism: Vicinamibacterales bacterium (assembly GCA_035632195.1). Classification (GTDB taxonomy): domain Bacteria; phylum Acidobacteriota; class Vicinamibacteria; order Vicinamibacterales; family CAVVIG01; genus DASQHH01. The sequence goes on along the minus strand of DASQHH010000860.1, from coordinate 1,057 downwards.
ACGCAGAACAGCTCGAACGCGAACTACATCCAGGCGATCGTCGCGCCTCGGGTGGCGCGGTTTGGCGTTCGCGTCAGCTGGTAGACCGCAGAAGGCTTTCGAGGTGACACTCGAGAGCTGAATGCTCAGCATGTCGGGGCGGGCTTCCAATTTCGGAGCCCGCCCCTCTTTTTTGGTACCATAGCCGCACAACGTGGCGATTTCAGACCATCTGGTCCACGCCTTCGGCCACGCGGCCCTCAGCCCCGATCCCGATCTCGCCGTCGCCGCGCTCATGATTGCGCGCGTCGAATACCCCAGGCTGGACGCCGGCCCGTATCTCGATCAGCTCGACACGATCGGACGCGAAGCCAAACGGCGCGTGTCGGACGCGGAGGTCGATGCGGCCGCCGCCCCGCCGCGCGTGGACCCGGAAGGCTTCGCGCGCATCATGGCGCTGAACGACTACCTGTTCGGGGAACTGCGCTTCGTCGGCAACGACCGCCACTACGAGGACCCGCGCAACAGCTTCCTGAACGAAGTCCTCGACCGGCGGACGGGCATTCCGATTTCGCTGGCGCTGGTCTACATGGAGATCGCGCGCCGCGCGGGCGTCCACGTCGAGGGGATCAACTTTCCGGGCCACTTCCTGCTCCGCTGTCCGGCCCGCCGAGGCATGCCCTATTCGGAAGACCTCATCATCGACGCGCACCACGGCGGCGCGCTCCTCAGCCAGGACGCATGCCGTGCGCTGGCGCAGAAATACACGGGCGGCGACGAGACCGCAAACGACGCCGACGATGCCGAAGATGGGAGCGGCGAGGACGATGAAGCGGAGGTGCCGGTGGAGGCGCAGTTCGACGAGCGCCTCCTTGCGCGCGCGGCGAAGCCGCAGATCCTGTCGCGGATGCTCGTGAACCTGAAGCGCATCTACGTCCGCATGCACTCGTTCCCGCAGGCGCGCGACGTCACGGAGCTGCTGCTCGCCGTCGACCCCTCAGCGACCGGAGAACTGCGCGACCGGGGCCTGCTCGCGTATCACCTCAAGGACTTCTCGTCCGCGCTGCGCGACCTGCAG
>DASQHH010000859.1:0-1508 GCA_035632195.1 Vicinamibacterales bacterium | reverse complement strand
GAAGGGGTTCGGCGGTATCGAGAGCGTGCCGTTCGACTTCTGGGCACCGATCACGATGGCGACAGTACTGGAGCCGGCGCGCGACTACTTCGCCGCATCGGGGGCGAACGGTTCGGTGGGCCGCCAGCTGCGGTGTATCGTGAGACTGCGGAGCGGCGTCACCGCCGAACAAGCCGCGGCCGCGCTGACGCCGGCGATCCGCGCGTTCACCAAGGAACGCGGGCCCGAATGGCAAAACGCGTCGGTGGATCTCGAGTCGCACAACGGCTCGATTCCACTCAACGCGGAGACGATCGCTGTCATCGTGCCCATGACGATCGCGTTCGGGCTCGTCGTGCTCATCGCGTGCGCGAACGTCGCGAACATCATGTTGGCCCGCGGCATGGCCCGGCAGCGGGAGGTCGGCGTCCGCCTGGCACTCGGCGCCTCGCGCGGCCGTTTGGTTCGCCAGCTGCTGACCGAGAGTCTGCTGCTCTCGATCCCGGCGTCGGCGGCGGCATTCGCTGTGTCGCGCGCGACGATCGCGCTCGGCATCTCGGCAATGTACGCGTCGAGCCCGGCCGGCTTCACGGCATATTTGCGTCCGATTGCCTTGACGCCCGACGCACGACTGCTGTTCTTCGTCGCGCTGTCGGCGATGGCGGCGGCGATCGCGTTCGGTCTTGCTCCCGCGCTTCAGGCGACGCGCCCGGGCATCGTCCAGGCCACGCGCGGCGATTTCGATTCCAACCTGCGACCGTCGAAGCTGCGAACCGGTTTGATCGCGGCGCAGATCGGCGTCAGCGCGCTGCTGCTGGTGACGGCCGGCTTGTTGTTGAACGCGGCGCGTAGCACGGACGCGATCTCGCCGGGCATGCGTACGTCGGACGTCGTGCAGATCCTTCCCGCGGAACGCTCGCGCGCGCGTTCGCTCGAGATATTGCGGCGTACGCCGGGCGTCGGTCCGATCGCATCCGCGGAACGGCATCCGCTCGACGGCATCCTCGGCGACGTGAACGTGCAAGCGGCGGCGGACTCGCTGCGCCGCGCGAAATTCAACGTGGTCTCGCCCGAGTACTTCGACGTGCTCGGCATCGACGTCGTGCGAGGACGTGTGTTCACGGCGGAAGAGGCTGCAGGGCGGCAGGGTGTCGTCCTGGTCAGTCGAGCCGCGGCGCAACAGTTCTGGCCCAACGCGGACCCGATCGGCCGCCGGCTACGGTGGACGAGGCCGGGCGGGGCCAACGCAGATTTCGCAGCCGGTGGCGTCGTGATGCACGATGCGACAGTGATCGGCGTGACGTCGGACGTGAGTCCGGGTTGGGTCGGCCTGTCCCGAGAATGGCCGATGATCTACCTGCCGCAGGCGCTTGGCGCGGATCAAGGGGTCGTTCTGGCGCGGGTCTCGTCCCCCGCCGATGCAGCCATCCCGGCGATCGAACGCGACTTGACGCGCGACGATTCCACGACCGTCCAGGACATTCATTCGATGGCTGCATCACTCGATGTGCAGCGTTATCCGTTTCATG
>DASQHH010000858.1:0-2394 GCA_035632195.1 Vicinamibacterales bacterium | reverse complement strand
TCCCCTCCTGCGTGTACCTGGCGCTGACGCTCGCCTGGAGCTGGCCGCTGCCCCTCCACCTTACCAACCGCTTCACCCACGATCCCGGCGACCCTCTGCTCGTGGCGTATCTGATCTGGTGGAACGCGCATGCAATACCGTTCACCACCGGATACTGGAACGCCCCGTTCTATGCGCCGATGCGCAACGCGCTCGCGCTCACGGAACACGTGGCCGGGCTCTCGCCGATCACGACGCCGCTGCAATGGGCCGGGCTCGCGCCGCTCACGACCGCGAACATCGTCCTGATCGCGTCGACGTGGTGGACGGCCCTCGCGACCCACGCGCTGTTGCGGCGGCTCGGGGGCTCGATCGCCGCCGCGTACGGTGGGGGTATTGCGTTCGCGTACGCGCCGTATCGTACGAGCCAGGTCGGCCACCTGCAGCTCTACGCCTGCTGGTGGCTTCCGCTGATGCTGCTCGCGCTGCACGCGTACTACGCGGACCGACGTGCCCGATGGCTGTGGCTGCTCGGGACGGCGTGGGCGCTCCAGGGCCTGACGAACGGCTATTTCCTGTTCTTCGCGCCCGTGCTGATCGGCTGCTGGCTGTTGTGGTTCACGCGCCGCGACGGCATCGGCGCCGCCATCCATGTGCTCGTCGCGCTCGCGATCGCCGCCGTGCCCGTGCTTCCGTTTCTGTTGAAATACCGATCCATCCAGACGACCTATGGGCTGACGCGGACGCCCGGCGAGATGGCGATGTTCAGCGCGCGGCTGTCGTCGTTTGCGAGCGCGCACCCGATGATGCGTTTCTGGCACACGGCGCCGCCGATCACGACCGAGCAGTATCTGTTCCCCGGGGTCACCGCGCTCGCGGTCGTGATCGCCGGGGCGACCCTCGCGTGGCGCGATCGACGACTCCTCTTCTACCTGCTTGCGGCGGTGCTCATGACGCTGCTCAGCATGGGGCCGGCGGACCGATGGATCGCCGCGCTGTGGCATCCGTACAGCTGGCTCGCATGGCTGCCCGGCTATAGCGGACTGCGGGTGCCGGCGCGTTTCTTCATGCTCGCGATGTTGTGTCTCGCGGTCGCGGCGGGCCTCGCGTTCGATGCCATTCGCGCGCGGTTACCGAAGGCCTTCGCCGCCGCGCTGTTCGTGGGACTCGCCTTCGACGGCGCGATCGCGGGCATGCCGCTCGGCGTTCCGCCGGCGCGCCTCACGCTTCACGAGCGCGGGGCGCGTGTGCTCGTCTTGCCGTTCGAGGACGGCCGGGCGAGCATTGCGGCAATGTATCAGTCGATGTCGACCGGTCTGCCGGTCGTGAACGGCTACGCCGGGTACGTTCCGGTGCACGCCGACGTCCTCGAGTGGGCACTCCACCGCGCCGATTCGACCGTGCTGGCCGAACTCCGCCGCGGACATCCGCTGTACGTGATGGTGGCGTCCGGAGACAGCGAGCCGACGTGGACGGCGTTCATGAACAGCCTGCCCGACGCGCAGATGCTTGGCGTCCAGGGGGCCGGGGCCGTGTACCGGATGCCGCCAACGCCCTTCGCGCGCGAGCCTCGCGCCGGAACGCCGATCGACGACGTCACGCTGTCGTCGGATCCGGGGTGGCTCATCGCGGATCTGCGCCGCGCGCAGACCATCCGCGGTCTGGAGCTGCGGACCTACGGGGCGCTCCATCCCCTGCCCGACGAGCTCATCGTACAGACGTCGGTCGACGGCAAGAACTGGACGGTCGCGTTCGACGATCGGCCCGGAGGCCTGCTGCTGGCCGGCGCGCTCGCGTCGCCTCGTCTCGTCCCGCTGCGCATCGATCTACAGGACGTCACGGCGAGATACGTGCGCCTCGACACGCCCGCGTTCAACGATTGCGTGTTCTTCCGGCCGTGAACGGAAACGCATGTGATGGTTTCCTCATTCCTCCGTCTGTCGCGGTCGGCGGTTCCCTCCGTCTCCTCGGCTACTTCGCTGCGGTCTCGAGCAGCGCCTCATACATGATCTGAATCGCCGGACCGATCGCGTCCCGAGGAATGAACTCGGAGTCGCCGTGCATCGAAAGAATCGACGCGGCCGGGACGATGCCCGGGAAGAACCCGTAGTTCTTCACGCCGCGCGCGCGGTAGCCGTTGCCGTCGGTGCCGTACGGGACGGTCATGGGCGTGACGATCGCGTCGGGATAATGGCGCTTCAGCGTCCGCTCGAGCGCGGCATACAGTCTGGTGTCCTGCGTCGTGACCACGGGATCCTCTCCCTGGTTGATGACTTCGATCGTGATTGTCGGGTCCGCCAGGCGCGATTCGACCAGCTTCAGCCAGTCCGCCGGAGACGTGCCCGGCAGCACACGACAGTCGATCGTGGCTTCCGCAACCGACGGGATCACGTTGACGCGCGGCGGATCGCCGAC
>DASQHH010000857.1:0-2430 GCA_035632195.1 Vicinamibacterales bacterium | reverse complement strand
ATCGGACCTGCGTCCAGCGCCTTCACCACACGCATGATTGTGATGCCCGTTTCCTTTTCACCCGCGATGACCGCGCGGTGCACAGGCGCCGCGCCGCGGTATTTCGGCAGCAGCGATCCGTGAACGTTGACGAGGCCGAGTCGCGGTATCGACAGCACCTCGTCGGTCAGGATCTTGCCGTATGCGGCGACGACGCCGAGATCCGGCTGCCACGCGCGGAGCCCGCCGAGGAAAGCGGGATCGGCCAGCCGCTCGGGCTGCAGCACGGCGATCCCGGCCTCGAGGGCGCGCGCCTTGATCGGCGAGTCGGAGACTTTCTGTCCGCGTCCGCGGGGACGGTCCGCGCGCGTGACGGCGCCGACGATGGAGTGGCCCGAATGCCGCACGGCCTCGAAGCTGGGAACGGCAAACTGCGGCGTGCCGAAGAAGACGATCCGGAGGGGTGCGGTCACCATTTGCCGGAGCGGGTCAGTTTGCGGATTCTCCTGACGATCAGGTCGCGCTTGATGCCGCGAAGACGATCAACGAAAAGGGTGCCGTCGAGGTGGTCCATCTCGTGCTGGAAAGCGCGCGCGAGCAAGCCCGACCCTTCGTGCTCCCGCTCGTGCCCCTCGCGATCGAGCGCGCGTACGACAACGCGCGACGGCCTCACCACTGTGGCGTTGAACCCGGGGACGCTGAGGCAGCCCTCCTCCTCGATCTGTGTCCCCTCGCGATGGACGATCACTGGATTGATCAGCACCAGCAGACCGTTCGGCTCGTGGCCAACGGAGAGATCGATGACGAACAGGCGCAGCAGGACGCCGACCTGCGTCGCGGCCAGGCCGATCCCGGGCGCCGCGTACATCGTCTCGACCATGTCGTCGATCAGCGCGTCGATGTCGGCGGTGATGGCGTCGACGGGCCTGGCGGGTTCGTGCAGCGGCGAGTCGCCGTACTTGAGGATGGGACGAATCATGACGGCCGATCAGTGCACGTCTGCTAGCGGACGAAGCGCTCGCGTGTCCGGGCAGTAAACGCCTTCCAGTTCGCGACGAGCTCGTCGACCGAATCGCCGCCGAATTTCTCGACGAGTGCGTCGGCGAGCACGATCGCGACCATCGCCTCGCCGACGACGGCGGCAGCGGGAACCGCGCAGACGTCGCTGCGCTCGACGGTGGCGGGGCTCTCGGTCATCGTGGCGAGGTCGACCGAACGGAGCGGCTTCATCAGCGTCGAGATCGGCTTCATGAACGCCGTAATCCTCAGGTCCTCGCCGTTGGTGACGCCGCCTTCGAGGCCGCCCGCGTTGTTGGTCGGCCGCGCGACGCCCATTACGGCCGCGGGGGCCGAGCGCGGAACGATTTCGTCGTGCACGCGCGAGCCGGGCAGCATCGAGACCCCGGGGCCGAGCCCAATCCCGACGGCCTTGATTGCCGGAATCGACATCAGGGCCTGGGCCAGGCGGCCGTCCAGCTTCCGGTCCCACTGCACATAGCTGCCGAGCGCTGGCGGGACGCCGTGCGCGATGACCTCGAAGCTGCCGCCCATCGTGTCCCCGGCATCGCGCGCACGGTCGATCTGCGCGATCATCCGCTGCTCGACCTCGCGGTCCGCGCAGTGGAGCGGAGAGTCGGCCGCGATGGCGGCCACGTCCGCGAACGGGAAGGCGAGCGGGTTGGCGACGACAGCATCGCCGATGCCGGTGACATGGCTGGCGATCGAGGCGCCGACCTCGCGCAGCAGCTGCCGTGCGATGGCGCCGACGGCCACGCGGGCTGCGGTTTCGCGGGCGCTCGCACGCTCGAGGACGTTCCGGATGTCCTCGTGGCCGTACTTGACGAAGCCGGCGAGGTCCGCGTGGCCCGGGCGCGGGCGAGTGACGAGCGGGCGCTCCACGCCGGTCGCCTCCGCAGGCATCTCGGCCTCGAGGTGCATCGTCCGCTGCCAGTTTTCCCAGTCTTTGTTCGGGATGAGCAGCCCGATTGGGCCGCCCGTCGAGCGGCCGTGGCGGATGCCGCTCTGCGCCGCTGCGCGGTCGGACTCGATCTGCATCCGCCGTCCGCGTCCGTAGCCGGTCTGCCGCCGGCGCAGGTCCGCAGTGACGGCATCGAAATCGATCGCGAGGCCCGCCGGAACGCCGTCGACGATGGCGAGGAGCGCCGGTCCGTGCGATTCGCCGGCGGTCAAAAAACGGAGCATTTCGCTTTTGATTCTATCCGAACTTTTTCCCGGTTCCGGACCGTGCCGCGCGCGTTTCCGAATGATCCGTGAGGGCGGCTTTCTTGCAGCGCTGCGGAGACGCTCGCCGGAGGATCGCATGCAGCTGTTCGCAGATCGGTTCGCAATCGACGATGATGACGTGGCCATCGACCTCGCATCGGGACGGCGAGTGGAGATCCGGCGCATGGCTGGCAGCGACACCCTCGCCGCGCGCGCCGAGTGGGCCGG
>DASQHH010000856.1:0-3882 GCA_035632195.1 Vicinamibacterales bacterium | reverse complement strand
CGCGCGCGAATCGTGCGAAAGCCAGGCCCAGCAACCCTCGGGAAGCGCATCGGTTCCGAGTCCTTGAAGAGGGCGGATTCAGCCCCCGATCGCCTCGTCCAAGTCATCGGTCGCCTGCTTTCAAACGTCGACCGCGAGCTTTTCGGCGTCGATCGCCCACTCCCAACTGCCGTCAGCCAGCTCTTAAGCGTCGAGCACGTACTCTCAAGCGTCGATCGTCAACTCTTAACCATCGATCGCGTGCTCTGAACCATCGGCCGTCACTTTTCAGGCACCGATCGCGAGCTCTCAACCATCGTCCGCCACCTCTCAAGCGTCGATCGCCTGCTTCCAAGCATCGCTCCCGGCGCTTAAACGGCCGCCGTGTCGTGTCCTGTCAGTTCCAACGAGGTCCGTCCCACATTCCCGGATCGGAGGCCGCATGTTTCACGCCGTCAACCGCCATCCAGTCTAAGTCGTAACTAAACAGTTGACGCAAATACTAGTTTACATATACAATATGCATCAGTCAGCAGCTGGCGTGACGGAAGGGAGGTGAGAGCGATGCGAAAGAACATCCGACGCAAGCGCGAAGCGCAGCGTCGGGCGCATGCGGTCTGCATCAGCGTTCGCGGAGTCATCGAGGCCACCGATTCGGGCAAGACGACGCTCGCGAAGCTGGGGACAGCCGTGGACCAGGTCGAAGGCCTGTACGCGGAGCAGCAGCAGGCGCTGAACACCCGCCGCGTGGCGCAGCGGGACTGCGATGCTGCGCGCAGCCGCATCCGCGACCTGCTCAAGGCAGTCGTGGACGTGAGCAAGGTCGTCCAACTCGAGGACGGCTCCGCGACGGTGATGAACGTGCCGGCGCACGGTCCAGACGATCTACTCCTGGCCGACGCCAACGCCATCCACGACGCAGCCGCCGCGCACGCGGCGGCGTTCACGGCTGCGGGCCTGCCGGAGAACGTCCTGACGGATCTGCAGGCGCAGATCGGGGCGTTCAAAGCGGCCAAGGCCGTCATCGCGAACGTCCGCAGGGCGTTCACAGCGACGACGCAGGCGGCGCGGACAGCGCTGAAGACGGGCGACGAAGCAACCCCGGTGCTCGAGGCGATCCTCGCGCACGGGCCCAACGCCGACCCGAAAGCGCTGACGCGGTTCCGGTTCGCGAAGCTGATCGGGCCGTCGCGGGCCGGCGACACGCCGGCCGCGCAGACCGAGCAGCCCGCGACCGGCCAACCGGCAGCGGTAGAACCGGCGGCGCACGCCGATCCGGTGCAGACGACTCCGACCCAGGCGGCTTAGCCGGCTGGAGCGGAGCGACACGCAGGCGGGAGCCTGCGAGGAGACGAGTCCATTGGTAACCCGGGAGTGCCGCGCGTACGCCACGTGTCGCCGAATGCGTGGCGTGCGCGCGTGTGATCGGCTTTCGGGCAGTCAGCCATCAGCCACCAGCTTCCCATCCGCGCTACGATGCGGAATGGCCCATCCGTCGTGGAACGACAGTTACGCCTCGGGACAACCGCCGCCGTGGGATACCGGAACGCCGGATCCCATGCTGGTCGAGATGATTGAGTCGCGCGCGATCGCGCCCGGAGCGACTAGCCGCGCGCTGGACGTCGGCTGCGGCACCGGCACCAACGCCCTCTATCTCGCGCACCACGGTTTCGACGTCGTCGGCGTCGACATCGCGCCGCTCGCCGTCGAGCGGGCCCGAGCCCGAGCGAAAGGGCGCTGCCGCTTCGAGACGGTGGATTTCCTGAACGGCACGCCGCCCGGCGGGCCCTTCCAGGTCGTCTTCGACCGCGGCTGTTTTCATACGTTCGACGAGGACGACGAGCGCGCGCGCTTCGCGCGGAACGTGGCCGCCGCGCTCGGCGACGGCGGCGTCTGGCTAAGCCTGATCGGCAGCACCGAAGGACCGCCGCGCGAATCCGGTCCGCCGCGACGGAGCGCGCGCGACGTCATGAACGCGATCGAGCCGTCGCTCGAGATCCTGCAGTTCCGCCCGGGCGAGTTCGGCGTCGGCGGAGAACCGTTGAAGGCCTGGATCTGTCTGTCGCGGAAGCGCACCGTGCCCGCCCAGCCGTCGAGCCGTGGCTGATCGCCTGCTGACGTTTCAGCACTGAAGCAGCCGCTCTCGAAACAGCCGCTCGTCGCGCAGCAGCGCCGCGAGGCGCCGCGCCAGCGCGCGCACGCCGGCCGGGCCGGCAATGTCGTGCGGATCCAGCCGCGTTGCATTCGACCCGCGGCCCGCGAGCCACGAGAACACAATCGGCGCGAGCGGCAAATCGAGAGAGGCTCGGCCGAAGCCTTCGCGCTCCTTCTCACGCCCGATGCGCGCGTTGAAGAAGCGCATCAGCCGCCGCGAATGGACGCCGAGGTCCGCGCCACTCCGGCGCGTCCGCTGGATGGTCCACTCCCCCGCCGCCCGAGCAGCGACGAGCTCCACTGAATCCTCTTCGACCGAAGGCACGACGACGATGACGTCGCGGACCAGAGACGGTGGGATTGCGCGCGTGGCGAGATCGACGCCACGCTGAATGTTCGCAAGGGGTCTTTCGAGACCCAGTTCGCGGATGAGCGCCGCCTCGCGCAGCAGCGCCTCGAGCTCGGAGCCGACCTCGCGCCACTCGGCCGACGCCGCCCGCGCCATCTCCGGACCAATCGCCCGCCACCGGCGTCCCGCGAAATGCGCGCGCAGGCGCCGGCGCAGGTTGACGGCTTTTCCGACGTAGAGTGGACGCTCCTCGGCGTCCTTCAGCACGTAGACGCCGGCGGTGGCCGGCGCATCGCGACAAATGGCCTCACCGGCCTGCCGCCACGCGTCGCGACGATCCTCGAGCACGAGCGCCTGCGAGACGAGCCGGCGGGCGAGCTCGGGCGGCGCTCCGCGGATCCCGAGCACCTCGGACGCAAGACGCTGGTAGTCGGGCGACGCGCCCATCGCTTTCAGTTGTTCGGCGAGACGATCCCGGATCATCGCTCGGCTAAAGCCTCGCGCTCCGAATCACCGCGCCGGTCGATCCAATCCGTGGCCGACCGGAAACAGTCCCGGGAGCGCGATGGGAAGCTTTCCACCGATAGCTGCCTCGCCCGCCAGCGCACGCACTGCGGACGCTTCGGCGAGGTCGTAGAAATCGTATGTCAGCAGCATGGCCGGCACCTCGGGCGCGGCTGCAGCAACATACGGATTGCCGAAGTAGCACGCGACGAACGGCGTGTTGGTCCGCGCGGTGCTGCGCGCGAGATCCTTCAACAGCTTGACGAGCGGGTCGGGCAGATCGAGCCGCCCGCTCGCGGACGTGGCACGGACGAACACGGCCGCGACGACGGCGCCGTAGCGCGGCGCGGTGGCCCGGACGAAATCGAGGTCGCCGAGCGGGGTGTGGTCCGACACCTCGACGGCGGTCACCTGCGGCCAGCGCTTGCGCAGCTCGGGCACGAAGGTGCGCCCCGGCGCCGCGATCTGCCAACCCGACGGATAGTCGACGACGGAGAGATAGAGAACCGGTGTGTCGCGCGGAACCGTCAGCGGCACGCGATGGCCTTCGTCCTTGACGAGCGTGATCGACCGCGCGGCGGCTTCCTTTGCGACCGCCTGGTGCGCGCGTCCGCCGACGTCCGCGGCAACGGCTTCGAGGTCGACACTGCGCTTGTCCTGCAGGTGAAGAAACGCCTTCGCGCGGAGAATCCGGTCGACCGATTCGTCGATCCGCTGCGGCGACAGCCGTCCGCTCGCGACCGCCGCTTTGAGTCCCCTGAACACCGCCGCGGAATCCGGCGAATCGAGCACCTCGTCCGCGCCGGCGGCGACCGCGCGCACGGCCGCTTCGTCCGGACCGACCATCTTCGTCACGGCCCCCATCGACATGGAATCGGTGTAGACGAGGCCGCTGA
>DASQHH010000855.1:0-1853 GCA_035632195.1 Vicinamibacterales bacterium | reverse complement strand
AGCGCGCCGAGCCCGTGTGCCAGCCGCGCGCCGAGCCACGACGCCGGACGCGTGATCTGATACGCCACATCGCCGCGGCGGATGTCGTCCTCGATCTGGTATTGCACCAGCGGGGCGCTCATGAGAACCCACTCTGTTACCACGAGATACCAGAGCATTTCGGCCGGCTGTCTCCCCGTGGCCCCACCCGACTCGGCCACGGCGCGCCAGATCGACGAAAACACGCCGAGGATGAGCACGAAGAACAACGCGCGTCCGAGCAGCTCGCCAGGCTCGGCCCATGCTTGACGAAATCCTAATTTCGCGAACGCCAGGTATTTGTTCATGCCGCCTCCCCTTCATCGTCGTCGTCGGCTTCGGCTTCGGCGGTGCTATAAATGGACCGGATGATCTCGTCCATCGGCGGGTCGTCGATGACCAGATCACGCAGTGTGGTTTGGCGCAGCACGGCGTCGACGAGCGCGCCGACGGCGGCATCGCCCGCGTCGATCTCCACCATCGTCCTGTGCGGAGCCCTGGACACGAGGCGCGCGCCCGCTGCCGCGGGGAGCTCGACGTGCTCCGCGGCGGTGACCAGCGTGATCCGGCGCGAACGCAGGTACCGGCGTTTCAGCTCGCCAACCGCGGCGTCGAGGAGGATGCGCCCTCCGTGGATGATGACCACGCGGTCGCACACCTGCTCGATGTCGCCGGTGTCGTGCGACGTCAGCAACAGGGTCGTGCCCTCTTCGGTGGAGCGGCGGTGCAGCAACTCGCGGATCGTCGCCTTCGCCGTCACGTCGAGCCCGATTGTGGGCTCGTCGAGGAACAGCACGCGCGGGCCGTGCAGCAGACTCGCCGCCACCTCGCAGCGCATCCGCTCGCCGAGCGAGAGTTGTCGAACCGGCCGGTCCAGGAGTGGAGCAAGCTCGAAGGCATCGACGAGCGCGTCGAGCCGCGTGCGCCACATGGCGCGTGGCAGCTCGTAGACGTGGCCGAGCAGCTCGAACGTGTCGCGCGGCGCGAGCTGATACCAGAGCTGGGAGCGTTGGCCGAAGACGGTGCCGATCGCGAAGCCGAGCGCGTGGCGATCGCGCCAGGGCACGAGCCCCGCGACCGTCACCGTGCCGCTGCTTGGCGTCAGGATGCCGGCGAGAATCTTGAGCGTCGTGGACTTGCCGGCGCCGTTCGGCCCGATGAACGCGACGCGCTCACCCGATTCGACGCGAAACGAGATCCGGTCGATGGCACGCAGCGCGCTGGCGCGCGGTGCGAACACGTCGGCGACGCGTGCGCGAAACCCCGGCCCGCGGAGATTGCGGGTCTGGAACGACTTGCTCAGTTCGTGGACGTCGACGGCGGCGGACATGGTCGGCTGCGATTGAGGAATCGCGCCGTCGTCCGGGTCTCCCTTAAACTCAAACGCCTTTCCGGGAGACCCGGAAAGGCGCGGAGAACGCGTTCCTGACCGGTCCTATGCAGATGACTGCGTGACGGCGACGAAAATCGTGACGTCGGCCGACATGCAGATCTGCGTGGACGGGAGGTACGCGTGGATCATAGTACTAGGCATAGTGTGGAAAGACTCGAGATCTGTCAAGTGAGGCCAATCGTCAGCAAGGAACCCATACGCTCGCTTTCCCTGCGCCAAACCCGCCATTCGCTGCACCGCGCGGGCGCGTGACCTGCGGACGTGAATCGATTTGGCGAAACTTCACGTCCTACCTCGCATCTTCCGCCCGAGGACCGCATCGATGATCCGCATGCATTCGCGTTCTACCCGTTGGACCGGGGCCGCTCTCCTCCTCGCCCTCGCCGCGATCGCGCCTGCCGGGGCGCAACGAATCGTGACGACCGGACCGATCTCGCGACTC
>DASQHH010000854.1:0-5039 GCA_035632195.1 Vicinamibacterales bacterium | reverse complement strand
CCGTATCGGTCCAGAGCGCGAGCTCCACGCCGGTGCGTCCGATTGCCGCCGCTCGCGCGATGCCCGATACCTGTTCGAACCGTTCGTTGACGTCGAGCAGACGGCCGTCGTCTCTCATGGAGAGGGTGATGGCGTCGGGTGTGGCGTGGAAGATCTTCCGGAATCGCTCTTCCGACTCGCGGTGCTCGTCGACCACTGCGGCCAGGAACATCAAGGGCACCGCGACGATGAACACCAGCAGCTGCATCGACAGCGCGGAATCCGCCGGTGAGAGCCCGGCGAAGGCGCCGCGGCCGGCGAGAGCCATCGTCAGGACGACCCCGGACATGGTCAGTACGGTCAGCGCGTTCTCGAGCGGGCCGAAACGGACGGCCGCCCACAGCAGGAACGGCAGCGGCGAATATACGAGCGCCGGCAGCCGGCTGACCGGACCGAACGAGCCGTCGAGCGCCAGCGTCGACATGACCACGAGGCCGACGACGAGGCCGGTCGCTTCCCAGCGCCGTTCGCGCGTGATGCGCCAGCGCTTGTGCGCGACGAGCAGAATCACCGGCACCAGCGTGATGTAGGTGAGCGCGTCGGCGAAGAACCAGTTGCGCCAGATGCTCATATACGTGCGGCCGGCCCGCTCGAATACGGCCGCCCCCGCGCCGATGCCGGAGGCCAGCGCCGACGCGCCGACGGCGATCGCCACGAAGCGCGCGCAGTTGGCCAGCGTGCCGCACCGGCCGTGGCCGATCAGCCGGCGCACGAGCACGATCGACATTGCCACTTCGCTGAAGTTCGCGAATACGAAGCCGGCGACCGCGAATCGCGGCGCACGCATGAAGAGCGTCGGATTGCCGGGGATCGTGGCAAGCGCATAAAGCCACCAGTGTTCCGGAGCATCGAGCAGCGCTGCCGCCACCAGCAGCGCATTAGGCGGCCGGAAGCTCGTCACCGCGCTCGCCGGAAGCGTCAACGCACCAGCGACCCACGACGCCACGATGTACGCCGCGGCCGCCAGCGTGACGCGGCGGACTCTTAAAGCTCCGGATGGGCCGGCCGATTGAATGAGTGTCATAGGAGGTCTTCGTGTTTCTTCGAATCTGCCGTGCGTGCCATGCCGTCACGATTGCGCTGGTTCTGGCGCGCGCGGCCGCGGCTCAAACACCGGCTCAGACAACCGACGCGCCGTCGATCAAGGTCGGCGCGACGATCTACACGGACTTCACCGATCAGACGAGTCCGCAATCCACCGACGCCGACGGGAACGCCATCGAATCGAATGCGTTCAACGTGTCCCGCAGCTACATCAACATCACCGGCAGCCTGTCGCACATCGTCGCGTTCCGCATCACCCCGGACGTCGTCCGGGAGAGCGGGCTGGTAACCGCCGGTCCCGGCGGCGCGATCGCGAACGACAGCCTGGTCTTCCGCATCAAGTACGCGTTCATGCAGTTCAATCTCGACGACTGGCTGACGAAGGGATCGTGGGTCCGCCTCGGGATCCAGCAGACGCCGCTGCTCGATTACGAGGAAGGGATTTACCGCTATCGCTTCCAGGGGACGACGTTCACCGAACGCGAAGGGTTCTACAACTCCGCAGACGCGGGCGTGTCGTTTCATTACAACCTGCCGTCGGATTTCGGCGAGGTGCATGCCGGCCTCTACAACGGCGACGGCTACACGAAGCCGGATTCCAACGATCAGAAGGCGGTCGAAGTCCGCGGAACGCTGCGCCCGTTCGCGCGCGGCGCCCGCCTGCTGCACGGCCTGCGAGTGACCGCGTTCTACGTCGGTGATCACTACATCCGGAACGACGAGCGCATGCGGGCCGTCGGTCAGGCGACGTTCGAGTCGCAGTATGTGAACGCCGGCGTCGACGCAATCGTCGCGCACGATCAGCCGTCGGCCGCCAAGACGGACGTGCGCTCGAGCGGATGGTCGTTCTGGGCGACGCCGCGGAAGCCGCTGGCGAACGGCGCGTCCTTGGAATTGCTGCTGCGGTACGACCATCTCAATCCGGACGACCGCGTCGCCGGCCAGGCGCGGCCGCGGACGATCGGCGGCGTCGCGTACTGGTTCCCGCACCAGGGCAGCGTGTCGTCCGCGGTGCTCGTCGATTACGACGGCCAGACGTTCGACAATTTCGCGGCGCCGCAGGCGGCGCAGCGGAAGATCGCGGTCCACGGACTGATCAATTTCTAGAAGCGGCGGCGGATTCAAGTTCCGCGGCCGCCGGTCGATTGACCGGGTACAGGAGTGAGTGAGATGAAGACCAAGGTAGTGTGGGGAGCCGTCGTCGGGTGTCTGGTGTTTCTGCAAATCGGCGTGTTCGCGCAGCACGGCGCCGCACGCGTCACCGGAACCGTCCGCGACGAACACGGCGCGCCGATCGCCGGCGTCGCGATCTCGGCGACGCTGAAGGGATCGGGAGCCGAAGTCAAAGCGACCAGCGACGACAAGGGTCTCTGGGCGGTGTCCGGTCTGGGCAAGGGCGAATGGCATGTCGAGTTCTACAAGAACGGGTATGCGCCGACGGCGGCGAAGGTCACGTTCGAAGACGAGCTCGCACGCGTGCCGCCGATCACCATCAACCTCAAAAAGGGCGC
This sequence comes from Vicinamibacterales bacterium, assembly GCA_035632195.1. GTDB lineage: Bacteria > Acidobacteriota > Vicinamibacteria > Vicinamibacterales > CAVVIG01 > DASQHH01. Next base: position 2,445 of record DASQHH010000854.1, on the reverse strand, counting down.
GTAACATCTAACGGGCCCTGCGGGGCCCGCTTCTCGCGACGCCGGGCAGCAGCGCACGCAACTGGCGGCGGTCGTCCAGGCGCTGCCGGCCGCGCGGCCACAGGCTGTCGGTGGACGGCAGCGCCAGATCGTCGTCCGCCGCGTCGGCGCGGCGGATTTCGACTCTCAAGCGCGCGCCGTCCTGGTGCGCCACGATTGTGAATCGCTCGCGTTCCAGCCCCGTCACCGCCGGACAGTCGTATTCGATCGCGCCGAGGTCGTCGAAGGCGTCGAACACATCGGACGGCACCAGGTCCTCGAGGATGTCCGACACGACGTCGAGCGGCAGCGGCCGCGATCCGAGCGCCTGCATCCCCCGGATGGACGCGACATACGGCACATCGCCCTCGCGCATGACGATGGCCTCGCCATCGAGACGCACAAGCGCGTGAAGCAACGAAGTCGTAATTGCCATGCCGGGGCTGGCTGCAAGCGGTGCTCCGCGGCGGTTCCTGCCGAATCCTTCCGGATTCCGGACAATTCGAACGTCCGCGCGCCGGACAGGTGTCGGCGCGCCGACCGCCTTCATCGGCCGGCCGACACGGGCAGTCCCGCCGCCTGGCCGAAAACGGCGTCCAGCGGCTGGATGCCAGCTGGTCTGTGACTTGCTCACTCCTCCGGCTCGAGGACATCCCTGTGTTCAAAAGCCGACTACTCCTGGTGGAGGACGAGCCCGACGCCCGCGACGCCATCCAGACGTATCTCGAAACGTACGGGTACGAAATCGTCGAAGCCGATACGTGCGCGCGCGCGATTGACGAGGTCACCAACGAACTGCCCGACCTCCTCGTTCTGGATTACACCCTGCCGGACGGCACCGCACTCGACGTGCTGCGGCATCTCAAGATGCACGGCATCGACCTGCCGGTCATCGTGCTCACGGGGAACGGATCGATCGAGCTGGCGGTCACCGCGATCAAGGAAGGCGCGGAGCAATTCCTGACCAAACCGATTGAGCTCACGTCGCTCGCCGTCGTCGTCGACCGCGCGATCGAGCATCACCACAACAGCCGACGCGTGCGCGCGGCGCAGCAGCGATCGCCGGGTGACAACGATCTCTTCGGCGGCCGGAGCCCCGCCGTCCACGCGCTCGGCCGCGACGCGCGCGCCGCGGCCGGCTGCGACGCGCCGATCCTGATCGAAGGAGAGACCGGCACCGGCAAGGGCATGCTCGCGCGGTGGATTCATCAGGCGAGCCTGCGGTCGTCCGAGTCGTTCGTCGATCTCAACTGCGCCGGACTGCCGCGCGACCTCCTCGAGTCGGAGCTCTTCGGCCATGAAAAGGGCGCGTTCACCGGCGCGGTCGGCGCCAAACCGGGACTTCTCGAAGCCGCGCACCGCGGGACGATGTTCCTCGACGAAATCGGCGACACGGACATGGCAATCCAGCCGAAGCTGCTGAAGGCGGTCGAGGAGAAGCGCTTCCGCCGGCTCGGAGACGTCGGCGAGCGGCGCGTCGACGTGCGGTTCATCGCAGCCACGAACAAGAGTCTGGCGGCGCTCGTCGATGAAGGTAAGTTCCGCGAAGACCTGTTCTACCGGATCAACACGCTCGTGCTGCGGCTTCCGCCGCTGCGGCACCGCCGTCAGGACATTCCGTACCTCGCGTCGCAGCTGCTGCAGCAGCTCGCGCGCGACATCCGCAAACCGGTCGCGTGCCTCGACGCGGAGGCCGAGCAGGCGCTCGTCGATCACGCCTGGCCAGGCAACATCCGCGAGCTCCGGAACGTCCTCGAGCGCGCGATGCTGCTCGCCTCGTGCGCGGTGATCCGCCGCGCGGACCTTCGGCTCGGGAGCGCGGCGCCTGCGGCCAGAGTCGCGGCAGCGGCAGCATTCACGGCCGCCGCCGGCACACTCGAGGAAATCGAGTGGCAGCATATCGATCGCATTCTCGCGGACGAGAAGGGCAGCGTTGCGCGCGCGTCGCAGCGCCTCGGCATTCCGCGCAGCACGCTGTATCAGAAGCTGAAGACACGCGACCGGCGCCGCTCGGCGTAGCGGCAGGCCGTCCGAATCGATTCGTCAGGCCGGGATCGCTTCGGTCTCGTGGACATCGACGTCGATCACGATCGGCAGCTCGTTGACGCGCATCGTCAGCCGGCGGCCGGGCGGCGCGTCGTCGAGGCGCGCGCGATCGAAGAGCGGCGACACCAGGGGCCGGCGCAGCAGGAACGACTGATGGTTGACCAGCCGGGTCAGCCACGCGCCGCAGATCATGTTCGACAGCTCGCCGACGAGATCGAGCACGTCCTCGACCGGCGGCTCGGGATCGATCGGATCGCGGCCGTTGAAGGCGTCGAACAGCGTGCGCGCGAGGCCCGCCGGCAGCGCGCACACGAGCGCTCCGGCGCATCCGGGTTCGTCGAAGCGGACGGTGGCGGTCAGCCAGTCGTCTGCTTCGCCGCC
>DASQHH010000853.1:0-2423 GCA_035632195.1 Vicinamibacterales bacterium | reverse complement strand
CCGACGAAGCACCGGATCGATAAATCGGGCGGCCGCCGGACGCCCAGACGTCGATGCCGCGATCGCGGTCCTCGTCCGGGTCGCGGTAGCGGTCGCTCGCCCACGCGATGCGCCCGGCGGGCGCAGGGACGAGATAGCCCTCGGCGGACTCGAAGTCCTCGTGCAGCTGATCTTCGAGCTGCTCGAAGAACTCGTGCCGCACCGCAAGATACGTAGCGGCCGCATAGATCACGAGCATCAGCGCGAGCACCACGCTGTACCAGGCGGTCAGACGAACGCGAATCGAGGGCGCTCCTCTCATGCCTCGCTGCCCTCGCGGAGGACGAAGCCGACGCCGCGGACCGTGTGAATCAGCCGCGCGGCGCCGGCCGCGTCGACCTTCCTGCGCAGGCGCGTCATCTGCACGTCGATGACGTTGTCGATCGGCGTGGCGCGCCGCGGCTCCTTCCACACGTCGTGCGCGAGCATTTCGCGCGAGACGAGATGGCCCTGGTGGCGCAGCAGGTATTCGAGGAGCTCGAATTCCCGGACGGTCAGCTCCAGCGGCCGCTCGCCGCGGGTCGCGCGGCGCGCCACGAGATCGACTTCGAGGTCCGCCGCCTTGAGACGCAGCACGTCGTTCGGCCGTCCGCGGCGCAGCAGAGCGCGCACGCGCGCCAACAGCTCCGGCACGGCGAACGGCTTGACCAGGTAGGCGTCGGCGCCGTGGGCCAGGCCGTGCACGCGGTCGGCGATGCCGTCGCGCGCGGTGAGAATCAGCACGGGCGTGTCGACGCGCCGCTGCCGGAGGGCCTGGAGAATCTCGAGGCCGCTGCGCCCCGGCAGCATCAGGTCGAGGACGACGAGGTCGAACGTCTCGGCGTTGGCACGGAAGAAGCCGTCCTCGCCCGTCGGCGCCACGACGACGTCGTAATGCTCCGCTTCGAACGCCGACACGAGGATGGCGGCAATCTTCCGCTCGTCCTCGACCACGAGAATGCGCACCAGGAACGATGTTACCGGGCGGGGCTGGGCACCTTTCTGACTTTTGTGTCAGGAATCGCGAAGGGCATCGCCAGCAGGTCCGTAAACGACTCCGTGGTTCCGGCGGCGTCGTTCAGTCCGTAGACGACGGCGTGCGCGCGGACGCTCGGCGTGTACGTGCCCAGGGCCCGGTCGTAGAGCGTCAGCACGTTCCCGTAGTTGGAATTCGTCTCGGACATCCGGCGCGAATGGTGGATCTTGTGCACGTTCGGCGTCACCCAGACGAGGGACAGCACGCGATCGAGCGGCGTCCAGAGCCGGATGTTGCCGTGCTCCAGGATGCCGTTGGCGGCCGACACCAGCCGCTGCAGGACGACGGCGGCGGCAGGGATGCCGAGGGTCCACACGGGCACGAAGGCGAACAGAAACCGCCAGACCGTTTCCACCGGGTGAGTACGATAGGTCGTGGTCACGTCCACGAAATCGTCGCTGTGGTGCACGCGGTGGAAGCGCCACATGAAGGGGATCCTGTGCAGGGCCCAGTGCGACAGGTAGCCGACCGAGAAGTCGAGCAGCACGAATCCCGCGGCGACCTGCAGCCAGATCGGGAGGAGGAGCCGGCTCGCGAGCCCCGGCGACTTCCACGCCAACAGCAGCGCCAGGACGGCGGGCGTGGTCGACAGCAGCCAGTTGAGGAAAAAGACGACGGTCGTGAGCGCGAGATTCGCGCGCTCCCTCCCGGTCCGGCCGCCTTGACTCTGGACGAACGGAACAGCGCCCTCGATCAGCGCGGCCACCGCCATGATGGCCGAGACGATGGCCAGGTTCGTCACGAATTCGCGTGGACTCATCGACGCCCTCCTGTCCCTGCATCGTAGGAGGGCGCGTGTCAGGTTCACCTGACAACTCCCTGACATCTCTGTCAGCAGGCGCGAGCTATACTGGGAATCGTGCAACGGGTCTTCGCCATCGCGTGCACGCTGTCGGTGCTGCTCGGATGGACCGTCGGCGACCTGGCGGCGAGCGCGCTGTCCGCCGACGCGATGGCGTGCTGCGCGAGAACGCATCACGCGTGCGGCGGGATGCAGGCGCCGGACGACTGCTGCAAGACCATCCGCCATTCGACCGCGCTGCCTTCGTCGACTGCCGCTTCACCTCACGCGATGGTCCTGCCGCCCTCGTCCGCGGTTCTCTTCGCCGCCGGTGCCGTGCCGGTGCGCGACTTCGCAGCCATCGCGACGTCCGTCCGCCCGCACGATCCGCCGCATCTGCACGCTTTCGCTCTCCTGATCTGATCCGCTCGCCTCGCTGATCCCGCAATCGGCTTTCAACTTTGGAGGTGTCCGTGCGCGAACGCGTGCTGAGCGTCGTGGGTCTGCTGACGTCGACGACGACGCTGATTTGTTGAGCGCTGCCGATTCTATTCGTGAGCCTAGGTCTAGGCTCCGTCATCGCGTCGG
>DASQHH010000852.1:0-2993 GCA_035632195.1 Vicinamibacterales bacterium | reverse complement strand
CCTGTCGCCGTCCGACGTGCGCATCGGGCAGATGGTGCTCGCGATTCTCGGGGCACGAATCGCGCTGAGCTACCCGATGACGGTCTTTGGCGCGGTCGTCAACGCCCGGCACGGCTTCGTACAGAACAACACCATCGCGATCGGGCTCGTGCTGCTGAACGCGATCGCCACCTACGTTGTGCTCGAACTGGGAGGGGGCCTCGTCGCGCTCGTGGCCTGGACGACGGCGCTCAATGCGGCCGGCTATCTCGCTTACGCCTGGAGCGCGTGGAATGTGTTTCCCGAACTTCACATCCACGTCCGGCACTTCAGCCGGGCCGACTGGTTCGACGTCACCGCGTACAGCATGTACGTGTTCATCATCGGCCTCGGCAGCCAGATCAGCTTCAACGTGGACAACCTCGTCGTCGGCGCGTATCTGGGAACGGCCGCCGTCGCCGTCTATGCCGTCGCTGTGAGGGTCTCTGAGTATCAGAGGCGGGTATGCGATCAGTTCAGCGGCATGCTGTTTCCCCTGATCGTCCGCTTCGATGCCCAGAAGAACAACGAGGCGCTCCGGACGGCCCTCGTCGACGGCGCGCGGGTCTCGACGCTGCTCGCCGCGGGCGTGACGACGTGCCTGGTGGGGTTTGCGCGGCCGCTGATGGTCCACTGGATGGGTCCGGGATTCGACGGCAGCGTGGCGCCGTTCTACGTGCTGGCGGCGGTCGGCGTCCTGATGGTCAGCCACGCGTCGCAAGCGAGCGTGCTGATGGCGACCGGGTCACACCGCATCGTGGCGTGCGTGTGGATCGTCGAGGGCGTTGCCAACCTCGCGCTGAGTCTTGCACTCGTGAAGCCGCTCGGCTCTGTCGGAGTCGCCGTGGGTACGCTGGTGCCGATGGCCATCGGCCACGTCTTCGTCTTCACACCGCTCGCCTGCAGGCGGGTCGGGCTGTCGATCGGAGAGTTCCTCTGGCTGGCGGGCGTCCCTGCCGTCGTCAGCGTCGTTCCGGCGGCGGCAATCTGCGTGGCGCTGCGTCTTTTCGCGCCTCCGGCGACGACCATCGCCGTCGTCGGCGAAGCAGCGGTGGCGGGGCTGACGTTTGCGGCCACCTGTCTGGCCGTCGGCCTCGACGCTCCGACGCGTGCCCTCTACCGAAGCCAGCTGGTCGCCGCGTTCCACGCGCTGACGTTCCGTCGACTCGCCGATCTCGAGCCGCAGCCCTAGGGCCGTTCGCCTGCGGCAAGACGCTGCTCGATGGGGTCGAGTACCGAGTCCACAGCAGCCGCGCTGTCGATGACGTAATGCGCTCCCGCGGCCTTCAACCGTTCCCGGGCGGCGTCCAGCAGGCGACGACGTTCCCCGTCGGGCAGCGCAGCGAGATCGGACGCGTTGAGCCCGATCTCGTTTCCCGTGGCTGCGACGCCCACGGCCCACATGCCCGCATTGAGCGCTTCCTCGATGTCGCTCACCGTGTCGCCGACCTTGACGACGGCCGCGGTCGCGCCGACCTGAAACGCCAGCGCGATCTGCAGGCACATCCACGGACGCGGCCGCCCGCCGCCGACATCGTCCGGACAGAGAGCGATGTCTGCCTCGTAGCCCTGCGCCTTTGCCCGCGAGACGAGCACTTCGAGCATTCGACGCGTGTACCCGGTCGTGCTGCCGATCCGCAGCCGGCGCTGCCGCAGCCGGGCGACCGCTGCGGCGACGCCGTCGATCACGCCGCTGTAGTCCTCGAGAATCGCCATCTGCGTGGGGAGAAAGTGGGCGAACAGGCTCTCGACATCCCCATCGGCAGGCGCGGCGCCGTGCGCGGACCGCCACTGACTCGCCACGTGCGGCATGGCCAGGACGCGCGCAATGTGATCCCGTTTGAAGATCCCCATGTCCCGGCGCGCGTCCGCATCGGTCACCGTGATTCCCCGGCGGCGAAACACCTGCGTCACGGCACGCACGGGCGCGAGCGACCCGTGATCGACCGTGGTTCCGGCCCAGTCGAAGATCACCGCCTCGAGGCGGGTCATCCCTGTCCGCCCGCGATCAAGTCGCAGCGTCAGAGCTTCCACTCGTTCGTCTTCGTCCACCCTTGCCGCGCCAGCGTGTGTTGCAGATCGACCTGACGGTTCCCCGCATCAGTGGCGTTGTTGAAATGCTCGATGTGCTCGACGCCGTCCGCGTCGAGAAAGCGCACCTCGTACTTGTCCGGCGCGAGGTACAGGACTTCCAGCCGCGCCCGTTTTCCTTCGCGTTCAAACAGCCAGATCATCGGTCCTCGTACGGAAGGGCCGCTCGCCATCGGCCTCTACTTCAGCGTGCGTAAAATCACCCTCTCCTTCAACCGGAGCCGTGCGCCGGGATGCGCCGTCAGCAGCCCCGCCGCCGCGGCGTGCGTGTCCGGATGCAGGCGCGTCTCGCGCCACGTCGCGATGTGGTCGCGCAGCTCGTCCGCCGTGTCAGCGTAGCTGTAAAACGAGAACGTCTCTTCGGCGTCGGACGTGAACACACCTTCGCCGACGACCGTCCGCACAGCCGCGTCGGCTGCCGCGTACCGCTTGCGCCGCGCGGCGTCTACTACGAGGTCGCCGAGCTCGCGATGCGATCCGTCCGGCAGATCGACGATGACGGTCGCGACGACGTCAGCGGGACGAAGGTCGATGACCCGTCCGCCGGCCACCCACCGGCGTGCACGTCGCAGGGCATCGACCATGCCCTCGATCGGGAGTCATCATAACGCCCAGGAGAACAGCGCGACGTCTACCGAACCGTCCGCGAGCGCGAGCTGCTCGACCGCCATGGCGCGGATGTCGACGCTGCCTGGACCTGCCGCGCGAAAGACGGCGATTCTCGCTTCGTCCGGATCCACGGCGATCACGGACGCCACCATCCGGCTGTATCGCCTGGTCAGCCGGCCGTCCCCGCATCCGATTTCGACGACGCGGCTCTCCGGTGAGAGATAGGCGCACAGCGCGGACAGCTCGCGCTCTTCCGGGTCGAGGTTCATACGTGA
>DASQHH010000851.1:0-2352 GCA_035632195.1 Vicinamibacterales bacterium | reverse complement strand
CCGAGCAGGTCCCCCGCCTGACGCTCAAATGGGTGTTCGGGTTCCCGGACACGACGTCCGCGTGGGCGCAGCCCTCGATTGTTGGCGGGCGGCTGTACGTTGGCAGCCAGAACGGAACCGTTTACGCGATGGATCCGAAGTCGGGCTGCGTGATCTGGACGTTCACCGCGAACGGCGGCGTGCGCGCGAGCGTGTCCATCGGCGATGGACGCGCGTTCTTTTCAGACCAGAAGGGTTTCGCCTACGCGCTCGACGCGGCCACTGGCAAACAGATCTGGGTCCGCAAGGTCGACGATCATCCGCTGATCCGCCTGACCGGTTCGCCGGCGCTCTTCGACGGGCGCCTCTACGTGCCGACGTCGTCGTACGAAGAGGCGGGGAAGAGTCCGACGTATGCCTGCTGCACGTTCCGCGGCAGCGTCGTCGCGCTCGACGCGAAGAGCGGCGACGTCGTCTGGCGCGCGTACACCATCGCGGAGGCTGCCAGGGTGCTCGGCAAGCGAGCGGATGGCGGCGAATCCTGGGGGCCTGCGGGTGGCGCCATCTGGTCGGCGCCGACGATCGATCGGAAGCGAGGCGCGCTGTACGTCGGCGTCGGCAACACGTACGCCGGCGCGGCGACGCAACCGGCGACGAACGCGGTGGCGGCGTTCGATCTCAAGACCGGCAGGCTGCTGTGGGCGAAACAGGTGGCGGCGCCGGACATCTTCGGCTGCCGCGTCGGCGAAGCCAATTGCGGCGAGCGTCCGGGTCCGGACTTCGACTTCGGGTCGTCGCCTGCTTTGACCAGGCTTCCGGACGGACGCGACGTCATCGTCATCGGCAACAAGTCGGGGATCGGCTATGCGATGGATCCGGACAAGCAGGGCGCGATGCTCTGGGAGTATCGCGCCGGCAAAGGCAGCGCCCTTGGCGGCATCGAGTGGGGTGCGGCGGTGGATGGGCAGCAGGCGTACTTTCCGGTCGCCGACGGCAACAGTCCGACGCCCGGTGGACTGCATGCGGTGGCGCTGGCGAACGGCGCGCGGGCGTGGTTCGTACCGCCGTCTCCGGTCAAGTGCCGTCCCGGGCGCGGCTGCAACGGCGCGCAGTCAGCCGCGATCACCGTTATCCCTGGCGTTGTCTTCTCACCGTCGATGGACGGCGCCGTCCGCGCGTTCTCGACGAAAGACGGTTCGCTGCTGTGGGAGTACGACAGCAACCACGAATTCGAGACGCTGAACGGCGTCAAAGCGCGGGGCGGTTCGATGAACGGTCCCGCGCCTGTGGTCGTTGATGGGATGGTCTACGTGAATTCCGGCTACGGTGCCTTCGGCTCGCGCACCGGCAACGTGCTAATGGCGTTCGGACTCGCGTAGGACCAGCGTCTGACGTGCGTCGGACCCATGTCGGACTCAAATCGGATGGAGGTCGGACTCAGGTCCGACTCATGCCTGACTCAAGTTCAGCCTCGGGCTGACTGCGTCTGACTCGAGTTTGTACGCGACAGGCGACTGGCCTAAGGCCCAGAGTCAGCTGCTGTGACGATACTTGTCAGTTGGTTATCCTTCGCGCGCATCAGCCTTTCATTCGAATAACGCTGTTCCACGAGGTCCGATGGTAAGAGCGGGGTCTCGCATAAAGAGCGGTAGACGAGCTGTCTCTCGGAAGGAGTCGTGCCCAGTTCGTGAAAGACGGGATGATCAGCGAGCCAGCCGACGGGTTCTCCTAGCGCATGAGCGCGATAGCTGGACCACCGGTAGTCTGCGGGCGACGCCACAAGTCCGGCGCGCAGGGGATTCTGCTCGACGTAACGCGCGCACGTGAGCCAGTACATCGCGGAGTCAATTGGAATCGCGCGACCTTTTCCGGTCCAGGGACTGCCAATTCGGTCGTATCGTTTGTTGAAGTACTTCACGTACCCCAGCCCCAAAGACTTCATCGCTGATGGGAGGGCGAACGGATTCTGAGGCGTGGCAATCAGGTGGTAGTGATTCTTCATGAGAACGTACACGTGAACGAGAAGCTCGTTGAGAGCCGCTGCCCGCTTCAAGAAATGGAGGAAGACGAGATGATCCCGTTCGTCTCTGAACACAGCCTCACGGTTGATTCCCCGGCGAATCACGTGAACACTCAATCCCGGAACGAAAAGGCGTGGCGAGTACGACATGCGTCGAAGGCTGAGCAATCCGCTGGCCGACCAGCAACGACAGGCTGCCAGTCGATTTCATTGGGACTTTTGCGATGCGATAAGTCGCCTGCTCCGGGACCATGAAAACTCTGACGATGTCGGGGCGAGCAGGCTAGGAAGAAACTGACAGGTCTGACTCGTATAGAACCACGGTCCGACTGGAGTCCGACCGTGGTCGGACC
>DASQHH010000850.1:0-9956 GCA_035632195.1 Vicinamibacterales bacterium | reverse complement strand
ATGGCGAGCAGGGCGAGCCACGGCGCAAAGAAATCCGCCGCGTTGGGGAAGAGCGGGAACGCAAACCGCAGCAGACCGTACGTCCCCATCTTCAGCAGGACGCCCGCCAGGATCACCGACCCCGCCGTCGGCGCCTCGACGTGCGCATCGGGCAGCCAGGTGTGGAACGGGAACAGCGGCACCTTGATCGCAAACGCGAGCGCGAATGCCAGGAAGAACCAGAACTGCAGATGCGGCGCGAGGTTCAGCTGATAGAGCTCGACGAGGTCGAACGTGATCCGGCCGCCCGGCGCGTTTGCGGCTTCGTACGCCAGCCCGAGAATCGCCAGCAGCATCAGCACGCTGCCAGCCATTGTGTAGAGGATGAACTTGACCGCCGCATAGACGCGCCGCTCGTATCCCCAGATGCCGATGAGGAAATACATCGGCACGAGCATCGCGTCCCAGAACACGTAGAAGAGGAACAGGTCGATCGAGACGAACACGCCGATCATCGCGCTCTCGAGCAGCAGCAGGAAGATCGAGAACGCCTTGACGCGCTTGTGCACCGACTGCCACGAACCCAGCAGCGCGAGCGGCGTCAGGAAACCGGTGAGCACGATCAGGAACAGGCTGATGCCGTCGACGCCGACCTTGTAATGGATCCCGAACGCCGGTATCCACTCGACGTTCTCGACGAACTGGAACGCCGCGTCCGCCGACGGCTCGAACCGGTTCCACAGCAGCAGCGTTTCGGCGAACACGAGCAGCGACGCCATGAGCGCGATGCCCTTGACGAGCCGTTCGCCGCTTCCGTGGTCCTCGCCGTCCGGCACGAGCAGCAGCACCAGCGCACCGGCGATGGGCAGCACGATCAGCGACGTCAGAATCGGAAACGTACTCATCGCGACAGGTAATAGCCCAGGATGACGACCACGCCGAGGAACAGCGACGCCGCGTACGCCCGAACCGACCCGGTCTGCAGGCGCCGGAGCACATCGCTCGATCCGCCGACGATGTCGCCGACGCCGTTGACCGCGCCGTCGATGACGGTCGCGTCGACGAACTTCCACAGCCCCTCTTCGGAGGCGAGGTGGATCGGGTCCACGATGACCGCGTCGTACAGCTCGTCGACGTAATACTTGTGCTCGAGGACGCGGTGCACGCCGCTGAACTGCTCCGCAACGCGATCCGCGGCGGGACGGTTCTGGAAGAAGAAATACGTCGCCGTGCCGATGCCCGCAAACGCGGCGACGATCGACAGGACCAGCGGCAGCATCGACTCCACGTCGCTCCTCGCGACGCCAGCGCCCTCGAGCGCGGCCGCGCTGAAGCTCGGCTCGAGGAAGTGCTCGAACCGTCCGCCGAAGCTGACGTACCCCGCGACGACCGATCCGATCGCGAGCACGATCAGCGCAAGCGCCATTGCCGGCGGCGCATCGTGCAGATGTCCGCCATGGCTGATTGCTGATGGCTGATGGCTGTCAGCAGCCTGCGTGGCCGAAGCCGCGGGCGAAGGCCCGCGCTCCCCAAAGAAGGTCAGGTACACGACGCGGAACATATACGTTGCGGTCAGAAATGCCGTGAACAGGCCGACGGCCCACAAAACGGTGTGGCCGCTCTCGAACGTTTTGCCGAGGATCTCGTCCTTGCTGTAGAAGCCCGCGAAGAACGGAACCCCCGAGATCGCGATCGCGCCCATGAGGAACGTCCAGAACGTGATGGGCAGCTCGCGCCGCAGTCCTCCCATCTTGCGCATGTCCTGCTCCCCTGCGAGCGCGTGAATGACCGCGCCCGATCCGAGGAACAGCAGCGCCTTGAAGAAGGCGTGCGTGTAGAGGTGGAACACGCCGGCGGCCGACGCGCCGACGCCCATCGCGAGGAACATGTACCCGAGCTGCGAGACCGTCGAGTAGGCGAGCACCCGCTTGATGTCGTTCTGGACGAGCCCGATCGTCCCCGCCATCAGGGCGGTCGCGACTCCGATCACCGCGACGATGGCGAGCGTGTGCGGCGCTCTGCTGAACAGCACCGCGTTCCGCCCAATCATGTACACGCCCGCCGTCACCATCGTCGCGGCGTGGATCAGCGCCGAGACCGGCGTCGGGCCTTCCATGGCGTCGGGCAACCAGACGTACAGCGGAATCTGCGCGGACTTGCCCGTTGCGCCGATGAACAGGAGCAGCGTGATGATCGAGATCGTTCCGAAGCCGTCGACCTCGGGGCGGATCAACGCCGCGGCGCGCGCGACCTCCTGGAAATCCACGCTGCTGAAACGCTCGAACAGGAGCAGCACGCCCAGGATGAACCCGACGTCGCCGACGCGGTTGACGATGAACGCCTTCTTGCCCGCGTCGGACGCAGCCTTCTTCTGATACCAGAAGCCGACGAGCAGGTACGAGCACAGGCCGACGCCTTCCCAGCCGAGGAACATCACGAGGAAGTTCGCGCCGAGCACGAGCACGAGCATGAACGCCGCGAACAGGTTGAGGTACGAGAAATAGCGCGCGTATTCCGAGTCGCTCTCCTCGTGCATGTACGCGGTCGAATAGATGTGGATCAGCGAGCCGATGCCCGTCACCACGAGAATCATCAGCGCGGACAGCGGGTCGAGCGCGAGCTGGAAGTCGACAATGAAGCTGCCCGACGAAATCCAGGTGAACACCGTCTGGACGGCGCGGCGCTGTTCCGGCTCGAGCGCGAGCATGGACCAGACAGCCCAGACCGACACCAGGAACGAAACGAGCATCGCGCCGCACGCAACGGCCGCCGACGCGGTCTTGCTGATGCGGCGGCCGAAGCCGGCGTTCAGCAGGAAGCCGGCGAACGGCAGCGCGGGAATGAGGACCAGGCCCGTCACCACTTCAGCTCCGTGAAGCTGTCCGGGTTCAGCGACTCGCGGAAGCGGAACAGGCTGATGATGATGGCGAGGCCGACGGCGGCTTCGGCGGCCGCGACGGTCATGACGAAGAACACGATGATCTGGCCGTCCGCGCCGCCGTGCATGCGGCCGAAAGTCACGAACGCGAGGTTGACCGCGTTCAGCATGATCTCGATCGAGAGCAGGATCGTGATCAGGTTGCGCCGGACGAACACTCCCGCCGTGCCGATGCAGAACAGAACGGCCGACAGGACGAGGTAGTATTCGAGCGGCGCCATCAGCGGGTGCTCTCCTTCTTCGCCAGCACCACGGCGCCGACCATCGCCACCAGGATCAGCACCGACGTCGCCTCGAACGCGAACGCGTAGTCGGTGAACAGCATCCGGCCGATCGCGGCGACGCTGGTCACCGCGCCGCCGCCGAACCGCCCGGCCTCCTCGCCCTTCGTCACCGCCCACACGAGCTCCATGACGAAGACGATCGCGAGGAAGCCGCCGAAGCGCATCGGCCCGGGCCGCAGCAGCGGGTGTGTGCGTTCGTCGAGCTCCGTCTCTTCGTGCGGCGCGTTCAGCAGCATGACGACGAACAGGAACAGCACCATGATGGCGCCGGCGTAGACGATGATCTGAATCACGGCGACGAACGGCGCGCCGAGCAGCACGTACAGACCTGACAGCGCGCCGAACGAACCGATCAGCAGCAGCACGCTGTGAATCGGATTGCGCTGCGCGATGACCAGCAGCGACGCAATCACGGCGACGGCGGCGAAGACGTAGAACAGCATCAGGAGAAATAGAGAACGCCGGCCGCCGTGACGAGCAGGTTGACGACCGAGAGCGGCAACAGGATCTTCCATCCGAACCGCATCAGCTGGTCGTAGCGGTACCGCGGAAGCGTCCACCGCATCCACACGTAGAAGAACAGCAGCGCGCCCACCTTGATCAGGAACCAGATCCAGCCGAACGACTCCGGCAGGAACGGACCGTGCCACCCGCCGAGGAAGAGATCCGTCGCAACCGCCGATACCGTCACCATGTTCACGTACTCCGCGAGGAAGAACATCGCGAAGCTCATGCTGCTGTACTCGGTGTGATAGCCGGCGACCAGCTCCTGCTCGGCCTCGGGGAAATCGAACGGTGCGCGGTTGGTCTCCGCGATGCCCGCCGTCATGAAGATCAGGAACCCGACGGGCTGAAGAAACACGAACCCCCGCGGGATCACGTGCGCCCAGGCTCCGGCCTGGCCGTCGACGATGCCGGTGATGCTCATCGTGTCGGCGGGCACCGCGCTGGCGGCGCTCGTCGCGACGAGGAGCACGCCCGCAAGCGCCATCCCGTACGACAGTTCGTAGCTGATCATCTGCGCCGACGATCGCAGCCCGCCGAGCAGCGAATACTTGCTGTTCGAGCTCCAGCCCGCCAGCACGATGCCGTACACGCTCATCGAGGCGATCGCGAACACGACGAGGATCGCGACGGGCACGTCGGCCACCTGCAGCCGGAGCCCCTCGGGCAGCCATCCCGCCAGCGTCGTCGTGCCGCCGAAGGGGACGACGGCGAAGGCGGCGAAGGCGCACGTCGCGGAGATGATCGGCGCGAGCGCGAAGAGGAACGCGTCGGCCGCTTTCGGCCGCAGCTCCTCCTTGAACATCAGCTTGATGACGTCCGCCATCGGCTGCAGCATGCCCCTCGGACCGACGAGGTACGGACCGAGCCGCTGCTGCAGGAACGCGGCGACCTTGCGCTCGAAATACACCATGACGGCTGCCGAGTTCAGCAGCATCACGAAGACGAAGAGCGTCAGGACGATTTGCGCGACGAGGAGCGGCGTCAATGCACCCCCACCAGCTGCTTCCCGCGCCAGTCTGCCTGCAGCGTGCAGCGTCCCTCTTTGATGTGCGCTTCGTACTCGTTCCGGAAATGCTTCAGCGTCGTCGTCACCGGCGTGACCGCGGCGTCGCCGAAGGCGCACAGCGTCTTGCCCGCGATGTTGGCCGAGATACTGGACAGGAGATCGAGATCGCGCATTTCCCCTTCACCGCGCTCGATCTTCTGCAGAATCTTGTGCAGCCAGTCGGTGCCCTCGCGGCACGGCGTGCACTTGCCGCACGACTCGTGGCGGTAGAAGTGCAGCAGGTTTTCGGCGAGCCAGACCATGCACGTCGTGTCGTCGAGCGCGACGATCGCCGCCGAACCGAGGAGCGAGCCGGCCTTCTGGATTGCGTCGAAGCTCGCTTCGATGTCGAGCTGCGTCGGCAGCAGGATCGGCACCGACGATCCGCCGGGGATCACCGCCTTCAGCGTCCGTCCCGGCCGCGCGCCGCCGCCGAACTTCTCCCCTTCGACCAGCTCGCGCAGCGAGATCTTCATCGTGGCTTCGTAGACGCCGGGACGCCTGACATGACCGCTGACGCAATACAGCTTCGGACCGCCGTTCTTCTCCGGCCCGAGCGCCGTGTACCACTCGGCGCCGCGGCTGACGATGAGCGGGACGTTGCAGAGCGTTTCGACGTTGTTGACGGCCGTCGGCTTTCCGTAGAGACCGACGACCGCCGGAAACGGCGGCTTGTTGCGCGGCTGGGCGCGCTTGCCCTCGAGCGACTCGAGCAGCGCGGTCTCCTCGCCCGCCTCGTACGCGCCCGCGCCGCGATGGACGTAGACGTCGCAGTCGAACCCGGAACCGAGAATGTTCCTGCCCAGAAAGCCCCTGGCGTACGCCTCGTCGATGGCGCGCTCGAGGATCTGCTGCACGTGGAAGAACTCGCCCCTGATATAGATGTAGGCGACCTTCGCGCCGATGGCATAACAGCCGATGGCGCACCCCTCGATGAGCAGGTGCGGATTGCGCTCCATCAGCAGGTGATCCTTGAAGGTGCCGGGCTCGCTTTCGTCCGCGTTGCACGCGATGTAGCGCGGGTTGATCTTCTTGTCCACGAACTGCCACTTCATGCCCGTCGGGAAGCCGGCGCCGCCCCGGCCCCGCAGTCCAGACGCCTTCACGAGATCGATGATCTGATCCGGCGTCTGTCCGAGCGCCTTCTTCAGCGCGTCGTACCCTCCATGCTGGACGTAGAAGTCCAGCGTGAAAGAGTTGGCCTCGCGGACGTGAGGGATCAGAACCGCTTCGCTCACTTCTTCTCCACGACATGGTGGCAACCGCTCAGCGCGGCTTCGCCTCTTGCTTGGAGGTCGTCGACCAGCTTCGCCGCGTCCTCTGGTTTCAGGCACTCGTGCCAGGCGTCGTTGACCATGACCACCGGCGCGCGGTCGCACGCGCCGAGGCATTCGACCTCGAGGAGCGTGAACGTCTTGCCCGCATCGGTCTGTCCCGGCCTGATGCCAATCTTGTCGCACAGCGCCTCGGTCAGGCGTTCGGCGCCGTTGAGCGCGCACGAGAGCGTCCGGCACACCTGAAGGACGTACTTTCCGACCGGACGCGTGTAGAACATCGTATAGAACGACACCACGTCCTCGACGTCCGCGCGCGTGATCCCGAGCAGTTCCGCGACGTGGCGGATGCCGTTGGCCGTGATGTAGCCCTGCTGATGCTGCACGAGGTACAGCGCCGGCAGGACGGCGGACCGACGGCGCTCCGGCGGATAGCGTTTGACGATCTCGTCGAACCGCGCGCGGTTCTCCGCCGTGTAGACGAACGCCGGCCCTTCGTCTTCGAGCGCCCGCTCGGATTTGTGGAAGGTGGCGCCGTACGCCATCTTGGGATGAAACGTCACCTGGCCCTCATCGGTCCACGTCTCCCATGACGACGTCAATCGATCCGATGACCGCGATGACGTCGGCAATCAGGCCGCCGACGATCATCCGCTCGAGCGCCTGGCACGCGAGCAGCGACGGCGCACGGGACTTCACGCGCCACGGCCGGTTGCTGCCGTCCGAGACGACCGAGAAACCCTGTTCGCCGCGCGGTCCCTCGACCGGCACGTACGCCTCGCCCTCCGGCACCGTGAATCCCTGCGAATAGATCAGGAAGTGCTGAATCAGCGCCTCCATCTCCGTGTAGACCCTGTCCTTCGGCGGCGGCGTGATCCGCGGATCCGCGATGGCGAACGCGCCGGTCGGCGTGATGCGATCGAGCGCCTGACGGCAGATCTTCAGGCTCTCGCGCATCTCGGCGACGCGCACGAGATACCGGGAGTAGACGTCTCCATCGGACCTGGTCGGGACGGCGAAATCGTACGTCTCGTAACCGAGATACGGAAACGCCTTGCGGACGTCGTAGTCGACGCCGGCCGCCCGGCCGATGGGCCCGACCAGCGAATACGCGAGCGCGTCCTCTTTCGAAATCCGTCCGACGCCCTTCGTGCGCTCGATGTAGATCTCGTTCTTCGTCAGCAGATCTTCGTAGTCCGCCAGCTTCGCCGGAAAGGCGTCCAGGAAGGAGCGGACCGCCTGATGGAATCCGCGCGGCAGGTCCTCCCGCAGGCCGCCGACCCGCATGTAGCTCGGAAACAGCCGGAACCCCGCGAGCAGCTCGTTGATGTTCAGCAGCAGCTCTCGTTCCCGGAAGCAGTACAGCATCACGGACACCGCGCCGACTTCCATGCCGTGCGTGCCGAGCCAGACGAGATGGCTGTTGATCCGCTGCAGCTCCGCGAGGAGGACGCGGATGTCCTTGACGCGCTGCGGAACCTCGATGCCGAGCAGCCTCTCGACCGAAAGGCAGAACGCCATCGAGTTGCTCTGCGCGCTCAGGTAGTCCATGCGCTCGACGAGCGGGATGACCTGCTGCCACTTCTTCTGCTCGGCCGTCTTCTCGATGCCCGTGTGGAGATACCCGATCGTCGGCGACGCCGACCGCACGATTTCGCCGTCGAGCTCGAGCACGAGGCGCAGCACGCCGTGCGTGCTGGGGTGCTGCGGCCCCATGTTGACGGTCATCGTCTCGGTGCGGAGCTCGGGCATCAGCTGATCGCCCTTTCGACGAGATCGCACATCACGTGGAGCAGCGTACGATGCACTTCCTGCACGCGCGCCGTCGACTCGGCGGGAACGTTGACGTGAATCGACGCGGCTTTCCCGATTGCGCCCCCGTCCCGTCAGCGCGATTGTCACGAGGCCTTTCGCTTTCGCCGCGTCCAGCCCGGCGAGCACGTTCGCCGACGCGCCGCTCGTGCTGATTCCCAGCGCCACGTCGCCTTTCCGGCCGATCGCCTCGATCTGCCGGGCGAACACCTTGTCGAAGGCAGAGTCGTTGGCGATGCCGGTCAGCACGCTCGTGTCCGTGGTGAGGGCGATGGCGGCAATCGCCCTGCGCTCCCGCTGGAAGCGGCCGACGAGCTCGGCCGCGACGTGCTGCGCATCCGACGCGCTCCCCCCGTTGCCGAACACCAGCAGCACGCCGCCCTCTTTGACGCTCTCGACGATCGCGCGGACCGCGTTGAGCAGCGGGGCGGGGTTGCCGTTCTTCACGCGCTCGTGGAGCGCAATCGTCTCGCCGAGCACGGCGCGGAACAGGTTCGTCTTCACTGGCGCGACAACCGATCTTTGAGCAGGTTGGCGCGGAACTCCGCTTCGGTCACCTGGATCGGCTCAGCCGCGCCGGGTTTCATGCGGATCTGGACCGGATAGTCCTTGCGCAGCGGATGTCCCTGCCAGTCTTCAGGCATCAGGAGGCGCCGCGGATCGGGATGCCCGTCGAAAGCGATACCGAACAGATCCCACACCTCGCGCTCGAGCCAGTTCGCGGCCGGCCAGATGCCGGAGACCGTCGCGACGTGCGCGTCGTTCGCGTGCAGCCGCACCTTCAGCCGCAGCCGCTGTCGATGCGCCGGCGACACCAGGATGTAGATCAATTCGAAGCGCGGTTCGCGCGGCCAGAAATCGGCCGCCGTCAGTTCGGCGAGAAGCGTGAACGCCAGATCGCTCCGATCGCGAAGCGCGCGCGCGACCGGCTCGACGGCGTCGCGGTCCACGTACACCGTGGCATGCAGGTCGACGGCCGGCGCGGTCTCCGGCGCCGAACCGGGCACGGCATCCTGCAGTGCGGCAGCGAGCGCAGCAGCGTCCATGGCCATCGGCGCTACGCCAGCTTCTGCTGCGCGATCTTCCGCTGGAGCTGGACGATGCCGTAGATGAGCGACTCGGGGCGCGGCGGGCAGCCGGGCACGTAGACGTCGACGGGGACGACCTGATCGACGCCCTGCACGATCGCGTAGTTGTCGAAGACGCCGCCAATCGACGCGCAGGCGCCCATGGAGATGACGTACTTCGGCTCCGGCATCTGGTCGTAGATGCGGCGCAGCGCCGGCGCCATCTTCCGCGACAGGCGGCCCGCCACAATCATCAGGTCCGACTGGCGCGGGCTGCCGCGGAAGACTTCGGCGCCAAAACGCGCGATGTCGTAGCGCGAGCAGCTCATCGCCATCATCTCGATCGCGCAGCACGCCAGACCGAACGTGACCGGCCAGATGGACGACCGGCGCGCCCACTGGACCATCTTCTCGACGCTCGTCGTCAGGATGGGAATCTCGAATTCGGATTCAAGCCCCATCGTGACCCCAATCCAGAGCGCCTTTGCGCCAGACGTAGACGTAGCCCGCGAGGAGCAGCAGCATGAACAGCACGACCTGTCCGAACCCGGGCCATCCGAGATCGCGCAGCGCCATGGCCCAGGGGTAGAGGAACGCGACCTCGATGTCGAACAGCAGGAAGATCATGGCAACGAGGTAGAACTTGACCGACTGCCGCTCGCGCGCATCGCCGACGGGCGGCATGCCGCATTCGTAGGGCGCGGACTTTTCGGCAGTGGGTTTCTTCGGACCGAGTACCGCGGACAGCAGGATCGAGATCAGCCCGAAACCGGCGCCGAGCGCGATCATGATCAGGATCGAGAGCCAGCCCTGCATCGTCGTCAGTAGGCTTGTGAACCTTTTCTCAAGCCAGTCTCAAATGCTATCACGTTCCCATTGGTAGCCGGGCTCCGTCGTCAGGCGGCGATCTTCGAGCGGCATCCCGATCGTGAAGTGGTAGAGGCTCTGGAAGGCGCGGCCGGACAGGCCGAGCAGTTCGTGCATCGGATCGTCGTAAAAACAGCCGATGCCGGTGCCGCGCGCGCCGCACGCTTCCGCCTCCAGATAGAG
>DASQHH010000849.1:0-2789 GCA_035632195.1 Vicinamibacterales bacterium | reverse complement strand
CGATCCACATGGCAGCCAGTCTCGATGGCTTCATCGCCAGACGGGACGGGAGTGTGGACTGGCTCGAGACAGCGGACACCTTCGAAGCCGGGGAGACGATGTCTCCGGAATACATCGAAGAGTTCCTCGAGACCATCGACTGCTATGTGATGGGCGCGCGAACCTACGAGACCGCGGTGAATTTCGAAGCGAAGGGGTTCGGCTGGGCCTACGGTGACAAGCCGGTCATTGTCCTCACGCATCATGAACCGCCGAAGACGAGGCAAACCGTCGAGTTCTATTCGGGCGATCTCGAGCAGCTGGTGAACGGGAGACTGAGGCCGACCTTCCGCAGCATCTGGTTTGTCGGAGGCGGAACGCTCTCCGGGGAATGCCTCCGCCGCGGACTGGCGGACGAATTGCGCTACTCGATCATGCCCGTGCTGATTGGCGACGGCATCTCGTTCTTCGATCGCCTCGACAAGGACGTGGCTCTGCACCTGCTTGAATCGAAAGCCTACAAGAATGGAATGCTCGCCCTTCGCTACGAAGTTCGGCGATAGCCTTGAGCAGGGATTTGCGATCGTCGACCATCCTGAAGCTCGTGGAGTCTATCGCGCCGGTGGCCTGCACGACCGACTCGGGCGGCGTCGTTGTCATGCGGCCGCTGGTCGTGTACGCCTCATCGAAGATGAATGACGATCGGCCGCGGCGTGTGCTGCACATCGAGTACGCGGCCGAGGTTCACCTTGACCGCGACATCGAGCTGGCCATCGGCTGAAATCACGGATTCTGTGAGCGAATCGCATCGAGACGATTCTGCGCGACCATGATGTCCCGCTTCAGCCGCTCGACCATCTCTCCGACAAGATCCTTGCCCTTCGCCGCGGCTTCGTCGACCATCACCTTCAGCCGCCACAGCGGCGATTCTTTCAACGCGCGCAGATCGCCCGCGCATGCCTCCAGCGCCGCCTCCAGCTCTGCGATCCTCCGCACGAGCCGCTGCTGCGCCGCGTCGTCGTCGCTGCCTTCGACAGCTTCCGGGCTTCCTTCCCACGTCTGAAGAATGGTGCGAAGGCGTTCTTCATCGCCGAGCGCGTACGCGCGATTGGCCTCGATCATCAGCGCATGGCGGCGGTCCCTCGTCTGATCATCGCGCGCGAGGTCGGGATGGATCGCCTTCGCGACATCGCGAAACAGCCGCCGCACGCCGTCCGACGTGTATCGGGGCGTGGCGGCAGGCGGCGGGATCGAGTGCGCCGGCGGCGTTCGGCCTCTGAGGTGAGCCGAGATCTCGCCGAGCTCCGCCTCCTCGATAGCGGCCTCCAGATCGTCGAGCTGTTCATGCAGGAACCCGACCTCGCGTTTATACGTAATTCTGAAAGCGGACAGCGCCGACTGCACGCGCGCGATCTCGGCGTTTCGTTCGCGAAGGACGCGTTCGAGTCCGGCCAGACGGGCGGCCGGATCTCCGTCGCGGGAAGAACGAACGAGCGTCGCCACGCACGGATGATAATCAAACGGGACGTCGAGGAGACTCGAATGATTCACATGCGTGAGAGTGACGCTCCGGTCCGTTCGCTGGAAGAGCAACGGCTGGAATTCGCACGGCGCCGCGGTATCGCGATGCCCCTGGCCGGCCTCGTCGCCTGGACAGTCGTCGGCATCGGAGGCCTCGTCCTGCCGAGGGTCGTGGAGGTGTGGCTTCTGTTCGGCGCCACCGGATCGATTGCATACCTGGGAATGGTGATGTCGCGCTGGAGCGGTGAGAACTTCCTCGACAAGAACCGGCCGCGGAATACGTTCGACTCGCTGTTCTTCCACGCGGTCGCGATGTCGGTGCTCGTCTACGCGATCGCGATTCCGTTCTTTCTCGTCGACTACACGTCGCTGCCGCTGACTGTCGGCATTTTGTCCGGTCTCATGTGGCTCCCGTTCTCGTGGATCATCGAGCACTGGATTGGCATGTTCCACGCCATCGCGCGCACGCTTCTAGTAACTGCGACGTGGTACCTGCTGCCCTCGGCCCGCTTCGTCGCGATTCCCTTCGTCATTGTCGCGCTCTATGTCGTGACGATCGTCGTGCTCGAGCGGCGCTGGCGGTCCAATCTGATACCATCCGCAGCCGGAGGCTCCTCATGATTTCGCGCCGTCGGCTCCTCGCCGCGATCGCCGCGCTTTCAGCAGTTCCCGCACATGTGTTCGCACAGGATGCACGGAGCGGGCGCGGACAACAGCAGCGCGACACCACGCCGCTGGTGCCGCCGTTCGAAGCGACGGGATGGAAGACCGTCTGGCTCGATCACCTCAACTACCAGTGCGTCGACTACAAGAAGGCGGCGGCGTTCTACGCGACGCTCATGGGATGGAAGGTGCGCAGCGACGATGGGAAGCAGGCGGTGCTGGATATCGGCGAGAACTCTGGCGGCATCATCATCCGCGGCGGCATGACGGCGCCGCCGCCGGCAGCGATCACCGACGCAGGCCTCGGCTCGAACCGGCCGAAGATCGAGGCGGTGTTCGACGGCTTCGCGTGGGGCATAGAGCCGTGGGACACCGACGCCGTGAAAGCTGCGCTCGAGAAACGCGGACTCAAGCCGGTCGCCGATCATCACGGATCGGACTACAAGGCGTTCCGCGTGAAGGATCCGGACGGATTCGACGTCGCGGTCACGAACGGCACGAAGGCGCTGCGGCGGAAGGCGCCGGCGAACGCGAAGCTGCCCGCGCCGGCTCCGTTCGAGCCGACCGGCTGGAACACGCTCTACCTCGATCACATTTCGTTCGAAGTACCCGACTACCGCCGAAGC
>DASQHH010000848.1:0-2399 GCA_035632195.1 Vicinamibacterales bacterium | reverse complement strand
CGGTCGCCGCGATCGTCGACGCCGATCCGAACGTCGCCGGCCTGAGCAGCAACGTCGGAGGCGGGCCTGGCGGCGGCGGCCTGAACACGGGGCGCATCAGCGTCGACCTCAAGCCGCGGACCGAGCGCACGAAGAGCGTCGATCAGATCATCGCGGAACTCCGGCCGAAGGTCGCGCAGGTGCCCGGCGTCCGCGTGTACATGGTCAACCAGCCGCCGATCAACCTCGGCGGACAGCAGGGTGCGCGCAGCCTGTACCAAATCACGCTGCAGGACACGGACACCGTGGAACTGTACCGGTGGGCGCCGGTGTTCGAGCAGAAGGTACGGGAGATCAACGGGATCGAGGACGTCAGCACCGATCTGCAGATCCGCAACCCGCAGATCGAAGTCAGCATGGATCGCGACAAGGTCGCAGCGCTCGGACTGACGGCGACGCAGGTCGAGTCCGCGCTGTATAACGCGTTCGGCACGCGGCAGATCTCGCAGATCTACGCGCCGAACAATCAGTATCAGGTCATCCTGCAGGTCGCGCCGGAATATCAGCGCGATCCGAATTCGCTGTCGAAGCTGTACGTGCGGTCGTCGATCGTCCCGCCGGGAGCAACGGCCGGTCCGCTGGTGCCACTGAGCACGCTCGCGAAGGTGAACACCGACGCCGGCCCGCTGACGGTCAGCCACACCGGACAGCTGCCATCGGTCACCGTGTCGTTCAACCTCAAGCCCGGCTTCGCGCTCGGCGACGCGGTCACGGACATCAATCAGATGGCGGCGTCGACGCTGCCGTCCACGATTGCCACGAGCTTCCAGGGCACGGCACAGGCCTTCCAGGATTCACTGCGCGGCCTGGGGTTGATCCTCGTGATGGCGATCGTCGTCATCTATATCGTCCTCGGGATTCTGTACGAGAGCTTCACACACCCGCTGACGATTCTGTCGGGCCTCCCGTCGGCGGGCTTCGGTGCGCTCATTACGCTGCTGCTGTTCAAGACCGAGCTGAGCCTTTACGCCTTCGTCGGCGTGATCATGCTCGTCGGCCTCGTGAAGAAGAACGGCATCATGATGGTGGACTTCGCGGTCGAAGCGCAGCGGACGCACGGCAAGAGCCCGCGCGAGGCGATTCACGAGGCGTGTCTCGTCCGCTTCCGCCCGATCATGATGACGACGATGGCCGCGCTGGTCGGCACGCTGCCCATTGCGATGGGCTTCGGCGCCGGCGCGGAATCGCGCCGCCCCCTCGGTCTGGCGGTCGTGGGCGGACTTCTCGTCTCGCAGCTTCTGACGCTGTACATCACGCCCGTCTACTACGTCTACATCGAGAACGCGCGCCTCTGGCTGTCCGGCCGCCGCAGGGCCACGGTGCCCGCCCGTGCGCGCGACGTCCACGAGCCCGCGACCGTGCCCGCAGAAGCGGCCACCGTCATCGCCCCGCCCCGCCGGGCCGAGGGTTAGCCTGCAGGCAGGGGCCTCCCGAGCGGCCGCTGCGGTAAGGCCCCGACAGACGCTGTCAACCTTCCTGTAAGCTGAGCCCGTCCAATCGGTTGTAACGGACGCTGTGGCCGTAGCAACCGCCGTCATGACGTTGAGCGGAAAACCGGCAACCCGAACCGATTCTGGGGATCTCAACCGGACGGCCGGGGTGTCGACGGCCGGAATCGGCAGCCGGGGGGCAAGAGCGCCCGGCGTGGACAACGACGTCACGCTCGCCGCGCAGGGCGATTCGGCAGCGTTCGAGCGGCTCTACCGGACCCACGTCCCCAGGATTCACAGCCTCGCCAGGCGGATGCTCGGCGGGCAGGACGCGGACGAGGTGACGCAGGACATCTTCGTCCGCACCTGGCAGAAGCTGCGCCTGTTCCGGGGCGAGTCTGCGTTCTCGACGTGGCTGCATCGGCTGGCGGTCAATGTCGTGATCGAACGGCGTCGCAGCTTCGCCGTCCAGCGCGGGCGGATGACGGACGACCCGGAAGCGCTGGACTTCGTGACGACGGCGCCGGCGCGCGCCGACCTCACGGTGGATTTCGAATACGCGATGGAGAGGCTTCCCGACGGCGCGCGCGAGATTTTCGTGCTCCACGACGTCGAGGGCTACAAGCATCGCGAGATTGCGGCGATGCTCGACATTGCGACCGGTACGTCGAAGCGGCAGCTGCATCGGGCACGGATGCTGATGCGTCAGCACTTGAGCGGTCGGTGACTTATGCACGAAGAATGGACTGACAGACTCTCGGACTATCTGGACGACGAACTCACGGCCGACGAGCACGCGGCGGTTGCGGCGCACCTGGCATCGTGCGCGCACTGCGCGAAGGTCGCGGCGGATCTGGAGCGGGTCGCCCGGCAGGCGAGAGCACTGGTGCCGCGCCCTCCCGAAGTCGACCTGTGGCCGGGCGTGGACAC
>DASQHH010000847.1:0-5366 GCA_035632195.1 Vicinamibacterales bacterium | reverse complement strand
CTTCGGACAGTTGTATTCCGCCGGTGCGCCGCCGTTTCCGCCGCTGGACGTGCCGTATCTCGCCGCGTTCCTGCTATCGAAGGGGATTCCGTGCGAGGTCATCGAGGCGGGAGCACTGCACTTGTCGACAGCCGCCGTCTGCGAGCAGTTGGGTCGGGCGCACGCAGGCGCCCTGGTCCTCGTGCGCACGTCGCTTCCGACGATCGATTGGGACCTGCAGGTCTGCGCCGACATTCGCAACAGCGTTCGGCCCGCGGGCCTCGGATTGTTCGGCGCTGCAGTGCCGTCGCTCCTGCGGCGCATCGAATCGGACGAAGCCCTCGATTACGTCGTCCTCGGAGAGCCGGACGGCACGGCCGCCGAACTGGCGACCGGCGCGCCGCTCGATCAGATTGCCGGACTGATGTATCGCGACGGCCGCCGATGGGCACGCAACGCCGAGCGGCCGCTCGAACGCGAGCTGGATTCGATTCCCTTTCCGCGCTGGGATCTCCTTCCTGTCGACCGGTACGTGATTCCGAAGTCGTCGACGTCGGGGCGCATGCGGTTCCTCCCGATGCTCAGCTCGCGCGGCTGTCCGTTCGGGTGCAGCTACTGTCCCTATCCGATCGGCCAGGGCCTGAAATGGCGCTTCCGGTCGCCCAAGAACGTCGTCGACGAGATGGAACACCTCGTACGGACGTACGGCGTCGAGCACATCCTGTTCCGCGATCCGATGTTCTCGATGCAGCAGAAGCGCGTGGTCGAGATCTGCGACGAGATCGTGCGGCGCGGGCTGAAGGTGACGTGGAAGTGCGAGACGCGGATCGACTGCCTGGACGAGGCGACGATCGCCGCGATGGCGAGGGCCGGCTGCACCGGCGTGAACTTCGGCGTCGAAAGCATCGATCCGGAAATTCAGAAGGGCGTCCACAGGAAGCCGATCCTGATTGGCGAGTTCAAGGAGAAAGTCGCGATCCTGCGCCGGTTCCACATCGACACGTTCGCGTTTTTCGTGGTCGGCCTCCCCGGCGACACGCTGCAAACGATTCTGGACTCGATGGAATTCGCCGTTGAAATGAAGGCGAACTGGACGCAGTTCACCGTTGCGACGCCCTTCATCGGCACGCCGATGCACGACTGGGCGGTCAAGCAGGGATTCATCGCGCCGGACTTCTACCAGATTCGCAATGCGCACACCTCGTCGCCTGGCAACGAGAATCTGGTCGCGGCCGACATCGAGCGTCTGCACCGCTTCTCGAAGATCCTTCAGGAGTTGCTGCTGAACCGTAAAGGTTTGTTCAAGAACGAGCGCCGGCGCAACCTCGGTTACCGCGCTGTGAAGTCTGTGCTCGACGGCATGACGCACATGGCGGCTGTCGGTGCGCTCAAGGCGGGACGGTGGCATTTCGAGCGAACGATCAAGCCGATCGCTCCCCGCGGGACGATGGGCGGACAACGCCTTCCGGTACTCGGATCTTCGTAGGTCGAACCGCAGCCGGCACAGACAGCCGCGCAAGATGACCCGCTCACTGGCCAGGGGGACCGCGGCGGCGACGGCACTCATCGTCGCAGCCCTCTGCGCCGAGATCGTCGTCCGAGTCGCAGCGCCCCAGCCCGTCCTGCTCTTCGCCCCCGGTCTCTACGTCGCTGATCCGGAGATTGGCTACCGCCACGCCGCCGGCTATCGCGGCTTTCTCACGAACGGGGTCGAGTACTACACGGCTGTCCGAACGAACGAGTTCGGGCTTCGCGGTCCGTCCGTGTCGATCGAATCGGATACGGCGAGGATCATCGTGCTCGGCGATTCGTTCGTGTTCGGCCAGGGTGTCAGCGAAGAGGAATCGCTGCCGTCACGTCTCGAGGCGGACCTGTCGCACCGAGGGCTGCGCGCACAGGTGCTGAACGCCGGCGTGCGCGGCTACGGCACCGATCAAGAAGCGCGCTGGCTTCGCGTCATGGCGCCGCGCTTGCGCCCGACGCTGGTCATCCTGGGCGTGTTTCTGGGCAACGACCTTCAAGACGATGCCACACCCGTCGGTCAGCGGCTTCAGGATCAGGTCGTTCCGCGACGATACTGGCACTCGCCTGTGACCGGCTTTCTATACGCGCACAGTCACCTATACCGAGCTGTTCGTGCGCTGATGATGCGGATGTCGGGATCAGAACGCGCTGGACGCCTTGCGTACCTGCGCGCCAACTATGGCATCCAGAGAGACCCTTCGCTCACCTACACTGCCACCGCCATGGCTCTCGACGACCTGCTGAGCACCGTCAACGCGACCCACGCTCGCCTCTTCGCGGTGCTGATTCCCGACGCCGTGCAGGTGGAGAAGGCGCGGCGCCGGGCGTTCATCGACATGCAACGGTCGAGTCCGGATCTCCGTCTCGACCTCGAGAACCCCAATCGCGTGTACGCATCTCTGCTCGGCCAACGCGGCATTCCGCAGCTTGACCTGACGGAGGCGATGCGGGTGCGTTCAGAGACCTTAGCGTTGTACTTTCCGATTGACGGTCACTTGAACCGCGACGGACAGCGATTCGCCGCCGAGGAGACGGCTGCGGGCATCGTCGGCCTGCTCAAGCCGCCACCGGAACACGCCGGCGGCGTCGATCGGTCGCCATAATCAATCGATGATCCTCGTCACCGGCGGGACCGGGTTCGTCGGGCGGTCACTCGTGGCGGCCCTGGTCGCTCGAGGACGAGCGGTTCGCGTTCTGACGCGGTCTCCGGCGCGGGCCGCGGCCCTTCCGGCCGCCGTCGAAACCGTCGTCGGCAACGTGCTCGATCGTCCCAGCCTGAAAGGAGCGCTCGACGGCGTCGATGCGGTCGTCCACCTCGCGGCCAGTCACGTCGCCGACGGGGCGGGCGCCGAGCGAAACGCCGCTGTCAACGCGACCGGCACCGACAACCTCGTGACGGAGGCGCGAACTGCGCGCGTCCGGCGATTCATCCTCATCAGCTCGGCGTCCGTGTACGGGATGCGCGACGGCAGCTTTTGTCACCGCGAGACCGACGTGCCTGAACCCTCGACTACGTATGGCCGTTCGAAGTTGGCGGCGGAAGGCATCGTGGCCGCGATGGGGGACCGAGCCGGCACGCGCTGGGTGATCCTCCGGCCGACCGACATTTTCGGCCGCGGCAGCGGGTCGTGGGAGCGGCTGATCGATCGTGTCCGACGCCGGCGCGTCTGGGTCCACGCCGGTCCGCCGGCGTTCATCCACCCGGTTTACATCGACGACGTCGTCGGATGCGGGATCAGGGCGCTCGAGAACGATTCGCTGCACCGCATGGTGTTGAACATCTCTGGCGAAGCGTCGATCCCCTACCCGAAGCTGCTCGAGACCATCGCAGAAGCGTGCGCGACGAAACTGGTTCAAGTGCAGATTCCGACGGGGCTGACGCGCGTCCCGGCCGTTCTCACCGCGTGGGCATTGCGCTCTGCCGGCCGGAGCCCGTCGTTCTCGCTGGTGCGGATGGGCTGGCGGAGCGATCGACGCGACATCGACTCGTCGAAGGCGCGGGAGCTGCTCGGCCTTTCGCCGACGCCGCTGCTGCAGGCGATGCGGATCACCGTCGGATCGATCAACGCACCAGAGAGCGAAGCAGGTCTGCGTAGCGCCGTGCGATGATGCGCCACTCGTAGGCCGCGGCGCGCCTCGGGCCCTCGACCGCCATGCGCGCCCGGGCCTGATCATCAGCGATCAACTCTGTCATGCCGCGCACGAGCGTTTCGACGCGCGCGTCGGGCAGCAGCATCGCCACTCCGCCAGCGAATTCGGGGAACGCCGTATTGTCGAGCGCGATGGTCGGCGTCCCGCACGCCATCGCCTCGAGCACCGGCATTCCAAAGCCTTCGTAGTCGGAGGGGTAGATGTTCAGCGTGCTCGCGTTGTACGCGACGGCAATCTCCTCGTGCGGCGCGTACGGAATCGTCACGACGTCCCCGGCGAGGGCCAGCTCATCGACGATCGATTCGAAGGGTGTGCCCGGAAGCGCCGTCCCGATCAGGAGAAGCTTGTGAGGAATCGCTTGCGTCGACTTGAGCACCCGGAACGCGCGCAGCAAGTTCGGCAGGTTCCGGCGGCGCGTGGGCTTGCCGACGTAGACGACGAACGGAACGTCAGCTCCGAACACGCGGCGACGCCACGCGCTCAATCGATCCGGATCCGGCAACGGCTTGAACACCGTCGTGTCGACGCCATCCGGGATGACATGAATCCGGTCGACGGGGATTCGGTAGAAGCGCGCGATGTCGCGGCGACTATGCTCGCTGACTGTGGAAAGCGCGGTGGCCCGCCAGGCGCTCGCCGGATAACTGATCCGACTCTTCATTCGGGCCGTCCAGGGAAACACTTCGGCCACGCGCGAATAGCCCTCGTACGATCCGTGATGAATCAGAAGCGTGGGGCTTCGTGCGAGCACCGGCACGATGTAGCTGGGGCACAGCAGCACGTCGCGTGAGCCATGAGCCCGCGGCAGCGCCAGCTGCTCCCACAGCGCGGGCGACAGTCTTGAGGGCACGACGATATTTCGCGCGATCGACGGGAGGGTGACGGCGGAATCGAGCGGCTCGGGTGTGTAGACGCGAATGTCGTCAAACGGCTGATCGATGCCGGCAAAAGCGTTCAGGATCGCCTCGGTCGCGCGGGCCACTCCGCTCCGTTTCCGCACGAGTCGAATGCCGTTGACTCCGAGAATCATGGCGCCGGGGCGACGTCTCCATTGGGGGTATTCCGTGGCCAGGCCACAGAAAAGTCTTCGCAGGGTTGGACTTTTCCCGCTCCTTCGGCGATCCTACCTCCGTTCGGGCCTTCGGCATGGCGCTAGTTTTGCACCGTTAGATCTGTTCCTCAATCGCTGGTGAGCATCTACAGCCGTGAATCGTCATTGGAAGACCAGAAGCGCCCTGTGAATCCCGCGACGCGCTCAGCTGCGCGAATTGTCGATTTCTTCGATCGTCGCGCCGTCGACTACAACCACGCATACGGCCACGAAACCACCGCCGGGTACGCGCTTCGCGTGCGCCGGAAAAAGGTCCTCGAGCTGTTCGATCGGCCTGGCGGCGTCGTGCTCGACGTCGGGTGCGGTCCCGGAATCATGGCGGAGGAAATGCTGGCGCGCGGCTGCCAGTTCTACGGCATCGATCCAGCCGAGACCATGATCTCGATCGCGCAGGAGCGTTACGGCGGCAGCGCGCGATTTCTCCTGGGGGATGCCGCGCGCCTGCCGTTCGCGAACGGTTTCTTCGACGCGGTCATCTGCACGGGCGTCGTCGACTCCCTTGTGGACGGATCGCAGGCGGTGGGAGAGATGGTGCGGGTGCTGAAGCCGGACGGCACGTTCATCATCAGCTTCGCGAATCTGACCAGTCCATACGCGTGGT
>DASQHH010000846.1:0-3808 GCA_035632195.1 Vicinamibacterales bacterium | reverse complement strand
CATGTCGTTCGTGGTGTCCGCCGTCGAGAAAGTCGCCGCGCACCTGCATCCGGGCATGCTCGTCATCCTGGAATCGACGACGTATCCCGGCACGACCGAAGAGCTCGTGCAGCCGATGCTCGAGGCCGGAGGACTCAAGGCCGGGACCGACTTCTTCCTCGCGTTCTCGCCCGAGCGCGTGGATCCGGGCAACGCCACGTATCACACGCACAACGTGCCCAAGGTGGTCGGCGGCGTCGGCGCGGCATCGACCGCGCTCGCGTGCGCGCTCTACGGCGCGGCAATCGAGCGCACGGTTCCGGTGAGCTCTCCGCAGGCGGCGGAGATGGTCAAGCTGCTGGAGAACACGTTCCGCATGGTCAACATCGGCCTCGTGAACGAAATCGCGCTGATGTGCGACCGCCTCGGCATCGACGTGTGGGAAGTCGTCAACGCCGCGGCGACGAAGCCGTTCGGCTTCATGCCGTTCTATCCGGGCCCGGGGCTTGGCGGGCACTGTATTCCCATCGACCCGTTCTACTTGTCGTGGAAAGCCAAGCAGAACGGATTCGATCCGCGATTCATCGAGCTCGCCGGTCAGATCAACGGCGCGATGCCGCACTTCGTCGTCGAGAAGATCGCCGGTGCGCTGAACGGCCGGCGCAAGTCGATCAACGGGTCGAACATCCTGGTCCTCGGCCTCGCGTACAAGCGCGACATCGACGACATCCGCGAATCGCCCTCCCTCGACGTCATGACGCTGCTCCATCAGAAGGGCGCGCAGGTGCGCTACGCGGATCCGCACGTGCCGTCGCTCGCGGCTCGCGCGTGGCACGGCGGCTTCGGCCTCGAGAGCGAGCCGCTCACGGCGGAGGCGCTCGGCGGCGCCGACTGCGTCGTCATTCTGACCGCGCACTCGACGGTCGATTACGCCATGGTGGCTCGCGAATCGACGCTGATCGTCGATGCGCGCAACGCCATTGCCGGCAGCCATTCCCACGTCGTACGACTCGGCGCGCCGAACCGTGCCTCGGTCACCGCTGCGGCCGACCGGGAAGAGGCGGTGGCCTGAGCACCATGGCGACCGTCTTCTGGATTTCCGCCGGGTTCGTCGCTTACGTCTACGCGGGCTATCCGCTGCTGCTCGCGATTTGGAGCCGCCTGCGCAGGCCGTCGACGCCGGCAACGCGGTCGCCTCTGCGCATGCCGGCGGTTCCCGGCGTCTCGATCGTTGTCGCCGCCCGCGACGAGGGCGCGCGGCTCGTCAGCCGGCTCGACAACCTCCTTGCGCTCGACTACCCGGCGTCGCGGCGGCAGATCATCGTCGTCTCGGACGGCTCGACCGACGAGACGGGCGATGTGCTGGCCCGCTATCAGCGGTTCGTGCACGCGATTACCATCCCGGCCGGCGGCAAGGCCAGCGCGCTGAACGTCGGCGTGGCCCGGGCGACGTTCGACATCGTCGTGTTCGCGGACGCGCGGCAGGTCTTCGCGCGGAATGCGCTGACGGAGCTCGTTGCGCCGTTCGCGGATCCGGCCATCGGCGCCGTCAGCGGCGAGCTGCTCCTCGACGCGGAGTCGGCGCTGTTCGCGAACCGGCGGGCCGAAAAAGATCGCCGGCGCGGACACGCCGGCCAGCTGCGCGCGTCGGCGGTCGAGCGCCGGAGTGCGGTGCGCCGCCGCACCGTCGCGTCGACCATCGCCGACGGCGTCGGCATGTACTGGCGGTACGAGAAAAGTCTGCGCCGCCTCGAGAGCGCGGTCGGGTCGATGCTCGGAGCCACCGGCGCCATCTACGCCATCCGCCGCTCGCTCTGGCGGCCGCTGCCGGCGGACACGATTCTCGACGACGTGCTGACACCCATGCGGATCGTGCTGCAGGGATACCGCGTCGTCTTCACCGAACGCGCGCGGGCCTTCGACCGCGCCGCGATCGACGCCGATCAGGAAGCGCGGCGCAAGATTCGTACGCTCGCCGGCAACTACCAGATTCTGGCGCTCGAACCGCGGCTGCTGCTGCCGTGGCGCAATCCGGTCTGGCTGCAGTACGTGTCGCACAAGCTTGCGCGCCTCGCCGTGCCGTACGCCCTGGTGACGATGTTCGCGTCGAGCCTCGTGCTGGCAGCCGATCGAATGACGTACATGGCGGTGCTTGCGCCGCAGGTCGCCTTCTACCTGCTCGCCGGCTACGGCGCGCTGGTCGAGCTCGCAGCGCGCCGGCACATCGCCGCCGAACCGGCGCCCGCGGCCGCGCCGGACGTCCCGGCCGCGCCGGCGGCGAGAGGAATCGCCTGATGCGGACGCTGACCCGGCTGGCGCGCGTGGCCTACACCTTCGTGATGATGAATTGCGCGGCGGTCGCGGGGCTGTTCGCTCTCGCGCGCGGCCGCCGCATGTGGCGGTAACCATGGAGCGACTCACCTTCAACGTCGGACCGACACCCGGACCTGCCGTGGTCGCGGGCCGCGGACGGCCGCAGCCCTCGCGCGGTCCGGAGCCGGAGCGGCCGGCCCGATCAGGCCGGGTTGCCCGCGTGCGCGAGAGGCTCAGCTCCGATTACATCTGGATGCTCGCGTTCACGGCCCTGCTCTTCTTCCGGCCGCAGGATCAGATTCCGGGACTCCAGCTGCTCCATCTCGCCGAGCTCTCGGCGATTGCGGGCCTCGCCGCGATGGCCACCCGGCGCCTCTCGTCGGGTCAGACGATTGTGAAGATCAACGCCGAAGTCGTGGGCGTCATGGCGCTCGGCTCCGTCATCGTGCTCACGATTCCGTTCTCAATCTGGCCCGGCGGCTCGGCGCACGTGTTCAGCGACATCTACGTCAAGATCATCCTGATCTTCGCTTTGATGATCGGCACGCTGACGACGCCGAAGCGGCTGCATCAGATGACGTGGGTGATGATCGCCGCCTCGACGTACGTCGCGGCGCGGGGCGTCATCGACTACCTTCGCGGCATCAACCTGGTCGAGGGCGACCGGCTGCGCGGCGCCGTCGGCGGCATGTTCCAGAACCCGAACGACCTCGCGCTCAATCTCGTCACGTTCCTGGCGCCGACGCTCTTCATCGTCGTTCACGACCGGCGGCCTTCGCGCCGCATTCTCGCCGCAGGCTTCGCCGCCGTGATGCTGATGGCGATCGTCTGCACGAAATCACGCAGCGGGTTCCTCGGACTGCTCGTCATGGGACTCGTCGTCGCCTACTACACGATCCGTGTCCGGCCCGGCATCATCGCCGCAGCGGTCCTGGCGGGGATCATCGCGCTGCCGGCGCTGCCGTCGTCGTTCTGGGACCGCATGGACAGCATCGTCAACGCGCAGGAAGACCAGACCGGATCGCGCGCCGCGCGGCTGCGGCTGATCAGCCAGGGCCTTGAAGTGTTCGCCGAGAACCCCATCACCGGCATCGGCGCGGGTCAATTTCAAAACTACAACGACCCGGGCGTGATGGTCGAGAAGTGGCGTGTCACGCACGACGTGTGGCTGCAGGTCGGAACGGAACTGGGAATCTTCGGCATCCTGGTCTTCGCCTTCCTGGTCATCCGCGCCTTCTCGGCCTGCTTCGTCACGCTGCGGCTGCTCGGTCCGCCCAGGCGCACACGACGGGCGAAGGGGCCGCCGCCGGAGACGCTCGAGCTGTCCGCTGTCGATCGGGAGATTCTCGATCTGAACGCCAGGAGCA
Organism: Vicinamibacterales bacterium; assembly: GCA_035632195.1. Taxonomy (GTDB): domain Bacteria; phylum Acidobacteriota; class Vicinamibacteria; order Vicinamibacterales; family CAVVIG01; genus DASQHH01. The sequence continues at coordinate 149 of DASQHH010000846.1, read as the reverse complement.
TGCTGGCAGCGATGGTCGGCTGGGCGGTCTGCTCGCTGTTCGCGTCGGTCGCCTTCAACTGGACGTTCTATTACGTGTTCGCGCTGGCCGTAGCGGGCCGCGACATCGCGCTTAGCCGCCGGCCCGCGGTCGAGCACGCGCCGGCGCCC
>DASQHH010000845.1:0-2205 GCA_035632195.1 Vicinamibacterales bacterium | reverse complement strand
TCGCGCCGTCGTCGCCCATCAACATCGCGTTGTAGATTTTCTCGATGCCCGACTGCCCCACGATGTCGCCGCTCTTGAGCGAATCGTCCGATTGCAGCGTGGCGTCGTTCACCTCGCCGACGTACCCGAACACGTGCGCGGCCATCGACTCGGGATACTGCCGCGTCGGCACCGGCTCCACGACAATGTCGGGCAGCTCGAAGTCGAGGCGGTGCGCCTTGACGGCCGCGACCTGCGCCAGCGACGCGTCCTGCACGATCGTGATCGGCCGGTACGTCGGCTCGCGGCGATGCCGGTTGACGATTTCGCGAATCGCGCTCTCGTCGAGGTGCAGCACGTCCGCGAGCAGGGCGATCGTCCGGTTCAGGTCCTTGGAGCGCTCCCGCACGATCGAAATGCTCGACGACGACCGGTTCTCGACGAGCGGTTTCATGTTGCGGTCGAAGATCATCCCGCGGGGCGCCCGCAGCGGCAGCGTCCGCTGGTTGTTGTTCTCGGCCATTTCCAGGAACTTGTCGTGCTGCGCAACCTGGATGATCCAGAACGCGACGGCAAGCCCCGAGAACAGCACGGTGATGAGGTACTGCAGGATGGACAGTCGGAGCGTGACGCCGCGGCGCTCTTCAAGTAATGACATGCTTCCCTACCGCCGAATCCGCGACCGCTGCGCCCGGCGCCGTTCGATGGCGCCCGGCAGCAGCTCGACGATCTGAAACGCCAGCACTCCGACGATGGCGTTGCCGAGCGCCTGCCCCGTGATGCCCGCGTACGCGGCGCCGAACCGCGCCGGATCGAGCACGAAATACAGCCCGTTGAAGATCACCGCGCTCACAAGCGTCGCGGCGAAGAATACGACGAAGCGGGGCAGCGGCTGAGCCACGATGAACTGCGTGCCGATGACGCCGGCCAGAAACCCCACGATCGTCTTCGCCAGCCCGCCCACCCCAAGGATACCGAACCCGAGCGCATCCTGCAGCAGTCCCGTGAGGGTCCCCGCCAGCAGCCCCGTCACCGGACCCGACGTCAGGGCGATGTAGACCACCACGACCAGTCCGAGGTCGATCGCGACGGTTCCCCGGATGACAAACCGCGTCAGCGTCGTCTGCAGCGCAAGCGCGGCGGCGACAGCGAGGATGACGCCGGCCGTCTTCAATCATCGCCCCCGGGAGGCGAAGGCGACCGGGACTTGTCCGGCTCCTCACGCGCCGGCGTCGGCGTCAGCACGATGAGGACGTCCTCGAGCGCAGAGAAGTCGACTGCGGGCCTCACCGTGATTCGCTTGTAAGCTGGACCGTTCTTCTCGATCGACTCGACCTTTCCGATGACGAATCCCTTCGGGTAAATCCCTTCAATGCCCGAGGTCACGACCGAGTCGCCGATCTGGACGTCCGACGCCTCGGAGACGTTCTCGAGCTGCAGCAGCTCGTCGCCGCCGCCCGTCGCCACGCCCTGCGCGCGCGAGCGCTCGATGAGGGCGCCGGCCGCCGCGTTGCGATCGATCAGGAGCTGCACCTTCGCGGCGCGGCCGCTGGGCATCACCACGCGGCCGACCACGCCCACGGGCGACACGACCGCCATGTCGGGACGCAGACCGTCGCGCGAGCCCTTGTCCACCGTGATCGTCCGGAAGTCGGGCGTCGCCGCTGCGCCGATCACGTTGGCCGCCGTCGTCTTGATGTCGGTGTGGTCTCGCAGGTCGAGCAGCCGCTCGAGGCCCTTCGCGCGCGCCGCGAGCGCCTGCTGCTCCTGAAGCTGGACGCGGGCGCCGGCGAGCTCGCGCTTGAGCGATTCGTTCTCGGTGCGCACCTCGCGCAGGCCGACGTAGCCGCTCCATCCCTGCCGGATGCCGCTCACGAAGCCGGACACCGTGCGCTGCACTTCGGCGAACGCGCCGAACGCGACTGTTTCGAGGATCGGAATGCCGGTGCTCCTGGAGTTGACCTGCGCCGAAATCAGCAGCACGTGGCCGACGACGACCGCGAGGAAGAGGTAACCGGAACGCTGACGGATGTCGAGCAGGGCCACACGAAGCTAATCGATGGAAATCTTTCGCAGCAGGTTGAAGTCCGACAGCATCTTTCCAGCGCCGAGCACCACCGACGACAGCGGATCCTCCGCCATCGCCAGCGGGAGCCCGGTCTCCTCGCGCAGCCGCTTGTCGAGATTCTTGAGCAGCGATCCGCCGCCCGTGAGCACGATGCCGCG
>DASQHH010000844.1:0-1569 GCA_035632195.1 Vicinamibacterales bacterium | reverse complement strand
TTCACGCGGACGAACGTGAAGCGGCCGTCGTACGGAACGTTGCGGATGGTGGGCTCGCGGCGGAATCCGAAGTATCCGAAGTCGCCGCGGAACTGACGCTGGGCGAACGCGGCGGCCGCCGCGCATAAAGAAAAGACAGCGATGATCGCGGCTCTCCGCGCCACCCTGCGATTCTACGACGACGACCGCGTGTGCAGAAAAACGCGTCCCGACGCGGCCGTGCCGACGGCGAGCGCGGCGCACAGGAAGAACACCATCCGGACGCCGATGGTTTCGGCGAGGACGCCCGAGAACGCCAGCCCGACCACCTGGCCGAGGAAGATGATCGACGCGTTCGTGCTGCCGACGCGGCCGAGCATGTCGTGCGGCGTCTCGCGCTGGATCAGCGTCTGCGCGGGCACCATGATCGCGGCGAACGCGAAGCCGATGACGAACGTGCCCGCGAGCGCCGCGGCGACGGCCGGCACACCGCCGATCACCGCGACGCCGGCGCCGATGCCCGCCATCCCGCCGAGCATCAGCGTGCTGTCGGACGCACGGTCGGTCAGCTGCCGGATGATCTGCGTTCCGACGAGCAGTCCCACGCCGATCATGCCGCTCACGAATCCGAACGACCGCGCGCTCGCGTGCAGCGTGTCGCGGACGTGGATCGCGATGAGCGGACCGAAGCAGCCGGTGATCATCAGCGCCGCCGCCATCGCGAAGACGGCGTACAGAATCGTGCCGTGGTGCAGGATGAACGTCATCCCCGCCTTCATGTCGATCCAGATGGCGTGGATGCGGTTGCGAGACGACTCCGTCGGCCGCGGCATCGACGGCGGTCGCTGAATCACCACCGACGCGATCAACGTCGCAGACGCGAGAAAGCTGACCATGTCCAGCGCGTAGCAGATGGCGGGGCCGAACGCCGCGACAATCGCGCCAGCCGTGGCCGGACCGACGATGCGGCTGCCCATGAACGCGACCTGCATCAGGGCGTTCGCGGAGACCAGCCCTTCGCGCGGCACGTGCGAACGGATCGTCACCGTCTGCGCCGGTCCGAAGAACGCGGACACGCAGCTCAGCGCCGCGAGCACGATGTAGACCTGCCAGATCTGTGTCGACGGGATCAGCAGCAGGCAGAGCACCGCGCGGATCAGGTCGCTCGAGATCAGCGTTGGCTTGAGCGGCCAGCGGTCGACGAACACGCCGGCGACGGGCCCGACGAAGACGATCGGCAGCATGTACGCGATCTGCACGCCCGTCACCTGATTCGGCGTCGCGTGCATGCGGAACGACACGACCGCGATGACGGCGAACAGCGCCAGAAAGTCGCCGAAGAGGCTGATGACCTGCGCGTACCAGACGCGGCGCATCACGTCGAGACCGAGCACCTCTTTGAACGTCATCGAGGCCGGAGCAGCCGGCGCCGCTGCAGCGGACGCGGATGGCGCGCTGGCGGTGGCGACAGTGGCGGCGGCGGTTGTGCTCATGCGTTGTGCACCGAAAATCCCGCCAGCAGCTCGCGATACGACTGCCGCAGCAGGCTCCGAATCGACTCCCAGTCCGGCCGCGACGCCTGCGCGTCGC
>DASQHH010000843.1:0-1502 GCA_035632195.1 Vicinamibacterales bacterium | reverse complement strand
GGGAATGCTGGCCGGCCGCATCGGGAGTGTGACGATTAGACCGCAGCCGCGTCCAGTAGTCAAATTGATAATCCTTACATGTTGATAACAACCGCTAATGCCGTCCGGGCTAGCGGTCCCGGGGGATGGCCCCCGGATCAGCGGTCCGAGGGAAGGGACCCCCGGCTCAGTAAACGACGGGCAGTTCGACCGATGACTGCCGGCTGCGGTCGCCCGGCGCGTGGTACACGCGCTCGGACGCCTTCCGGTAGTCCTCGGGCCACGCGAAGAAGATGTTGCGCACGAACGTCTGCGGGTTGCGGTCGTACAGTGGGAACCACGCCGACTGAACCTGCACCATGATCCGGTGCCCACGCAGGAATGCGTGGTTCGCGGTCGGCAACGCGAACGAGTACGGCAGGGCGGCGTTCGCCTGGATCGGCTTCGCGTCCGTGAAGCCTTCGCGGTAGCGTCCGCGGAAGATGTCGGCGGCAATCATCAGTTGGTAACCGCCCATCTGCGGCTTGCCCGCGACCTCGTCGGGATAGACGTCGATCAGCTTGACCACCCAGTCCGCATCCGTCCCCGTCGTCGACGCAACCAGATTCACCTTCGGCTGGCCGCTGATTTTCACCGGCGTCCTCAGCGGCTCCGACATGTATGTCAGGACGTCCGGCCGTCCCGATGCCTCGCGCTGATCGTCGACCAGCCACTGCGGCCAGGTCAGCGGTAAGTCGTAGCCAATCGGCTGGCTCGGCCGCGATCGAAACGGCACCGGCTTCGACGGATCGGACACGAACTCGTCGAACGGCGCATCGCCTGCCGCCGGCGCATCGAACGACGCCTTCAGTCCGCCGCGAAGATAGAGCGGCGTCGGGGTCAGTGTGCAGCCGCTCACGCATCCTGACGGCCATGCGTTGAGCCGGCGCCACACGTTCGTACCGGTCTCGAACGCGTTCACGGGCGCGACGTCCATCGGTGGGGCGCCGTCCTGTAGAAAGTGATCGAGAAACGGCCGGAGAATCTGCGTCCGGAAGTACAGCGCCGTGTCGCTTCCGAACTTGAGCGCGCCGAGCGAGCTGCCTTCGGCGATTTCCTGGCCGTGGTGCCAGGGCCCGAGCACCAGGAAGACTTTGTCGTTCCCGGAGTCCTTCGGCTTGATCGCCCTGTAGACGGCCGGCGCACCATAGATGTCTTCCTGGTCCCAGAGCGAGTGGACGAGCATTACCGGCACCGTGAGCGGCTCCGCCGCCAGCACTTTGTCGACTGCCTGGTCGCGCCACCACGCGTCATAGGCGGGATGCTCGATCAGCTTCTGCCAGAAGCCGACCTGCTCGAGGCCGCGCTGCCGTCCGAGCTCGCCGGCCGACACCGCCGACATGTAGGTGTCGTAATCGTCGAAGTGGCTCGTCCACCACTTCGCGTCGTTGCTGCGGGTTGCCTCCTGCTCGTAGATGTACGGCATGTTCTGCTGGCGGAACGCGCCGTTGTGAAACCAGTCATCGCCCATCCAGCCGTCGACC
>DASQHH010000842.1:0-3597 GCA_035632195.1 Vicinamibacterales bacterium | reverse complement strand
GGCATGTCACGGCGTGAAGCGTCTCGTCTGCGCGAGATAGCGCTCGGCTTTTGCGAGCGCCAGCCGCTCGACTTCTTCGCGCGTCGACGCCTCGGCGCGCGCGAACCGCGCGCCGGGATCGACGTTCGCAATCGTGCAGTGGTAGACGTCGCCGAGTTTGTAGGTTTCGATCGACACCTGCCACCCGGCGAGCTCCTGCTGGCGCCGCGAGTATTCCTCGGGCTTCATAGGCGCTAAGGTTTTTCCACCGGCGCGCCTACCAAGTTGCCCCACTCCGTCCAGGAGCCGTCGTAGTTCTTCACGTTCTGGAAGCCGAGCAGATACTTCAGCGCGAACCAGGTGAGGCTGGAACGCTCGCCGATCCGGCAGTAGGCGATGACCGGCTGCGCCCCCGTGATTCCCTGCGCCGCGTAGAGCGCCTTCAGGTCGTCGAAGCTCTTGAACGTACCGTCGTCATTGCAGTTCTTGCCCCACGGAATGTTCTTCGCGCTGGGAATGTGTCCGCCGCGCTGGCACGTCTCGGGGAGTCCCGGCGGCGCCAGGATTTCGCCGGTGAATTCCTGCGGGCTTCGCACGTCGACGAGTTGCGCCTTCTTTGCGCCGCTCGCCTGCTGCACTTCGGGCAGAAAGGCGCGGAGAGACGTGTCCGCCGGCTTCGCTTTGTACGCGGCCGGCTTGAACGACGGTTTGTCGGTCGAGAGCTCGCGGCCTTCGGCGAGCCACTTCTTCCGGCCGCCGTCCATGATCTTCACGTCGTCGTGGCCGTAGATCTTCAGCTGCCAGAACGCCCAGGCGGCGAACCAGTTGTTGTTGTCGCCGTAGAGCACAATCGACGTCTTGTTGTCGATGCCGCTCCGGCCGAGCAGGTCTTCCAGCTTCTTGACGGGAATGATGTCACGCACGAGCGTGTCGCACAGCTCAGTCGTCCAGTTCCAGCCGGCGGCGCCGGGCACGTGGCCCTGGTCGAATGACGTGGTGTCGACGTCCACCTCGACGACGCGGACGCCGGCGCCTTTCGCGTGCTGCGCGACCCATTCGGTCGTCACGAGCACGCTGGGCAGGGTTGCAGGCATGGCTTCCTCCAGAAACCGCTATTTTATGACGCCGATGCTCGCGATGGTGTCACCCTTCTTTAGCGACGGCAGCGCCCGGACGAACATGATGATCCCCGCCTCGGGCGCGGTCACGTCCTGAATGCGGCGGCCGAGGTAATCGGTCACGGAGCCGAGCTTCGCACCCCTGGTCACGTGCGCGTCACGGTCGACCGCCGGCCGGAAGACGCCGTCGCGCTCGGCGGATACCGTGACGATCGGTTCGACCCAGGTCGGGTTCTTGACCGGCAGCGCGGCCTGCTTCGTCATCTTCAGGTAGCCCATCACACCGCGGACGCCGCGGACGAGCGCGTCGACATCCTTGCCGTCGACCGGACCGGACCGGCCCGCCTCGGCTGTAAACGACGGCTTGCCGCGGGTCGACGCCGTGTTCTCGAGAAAACGCGATGCGTTCGGATCCTTCGGCCGATCGCGCGAGACGATGATGTGGTCGAGGCCGAAGGCGAGCACCATCCTTTTCGAGAAGTCGTCCTGCTTCTGGTTGCCGGTGACCGTCCAATAACTGTACGGCCGGAGGTTCTCGTCGAGATCGCCGCCGTGCAGATCGATCAGGTGATCGCACTTCTCGACGACTTCCTTCGTGATCGCATACGACGCGCGATCCGTCTGGGTGCCGTTCGCTGTTCCCGGATAGAACCGGTTCATGCTCTTGTTGTCCGTCGGGTTCACGTGCGGCGTGATCTTGTCGAACGACGGGATGTTGACGATCGGCACCAGGACCAGGGTTCCGGCGACGTCTGCCGGCCTGACGGTTCCAATCAGCTCCTGGACGGCCACGATTGACGCGTACTCGCTGCCGTGCGAACCGGCGACGACGGCGAGCACCGGACCGGGCGCGGCCCCGTGGACGACCGCAACCGGAATGTCGTAGCCCGCGTCTGAACCTTGCGGCACCCTGATGACGCCGAATGCGGTCTGACCGCGGCCGGCCGTTGCCGTGCCGACCGTGAACGTCGGATGTGTATCCGCCTGTGCGGCCAGCGCGAGTGCGGCGGCAAAAATGATGTGCTTCATGCGCGTAACTTTACAACCGTTCTGACGAGCCCATATAGTTGGCGTTTCCGGTCGTGACGACAGCGCAGCTCTACATCAACGGCGAATTCTCGTCGGCCAAGGCTGCGGCGACGCTCGACGTCATCGATCCGTCGACACAGGAAGCGATCGCGCGCGTGCCGGACGCCGGCCGGACAGACGTCGACCGCGCGGTCGCGGCCGCCCGAAAGGCGTTCGACGAGGGGCCCTGGAAGGACGCCACCGCCCAGGACCGCGGCCGCGCTCTGCTCAAGCTCGCGGAGATCGTGCGCAGCCGCACCGACGAGCTGGCGGAACTGGAGACCCGCAACACCGGCAAGCCCATCACGGAGGCCGAGTTCGACATCGACGACGTCGCGACGTGCTTCGAGTACTACGGCGGCCTGGCGACGAAGATTCATGGCGACGTCATCCCGGTCCCCGACAACGCGATGAGCCTCGCGCTGCGCGAGCCGATCGGCGTCGCGGGACAGATCATTCCGTGGAACTATCCGCTGCTGATGGCATCGTGGAAGCTCGCGCCGGCCCTGTGCGCCGGCTGCACGTCCGTGATCAAGCCGGCGGAACAGACGCCGCTGACGCTGCTCGCGCTGGCGCAGAGTTTTGGCGACGCCGGCATCCCGCCGGGAGTCGTGAACGTGGTCACGGGCGCCGGAGAAACAGCGGGCGCCGCGATCGTCGCGCATCCGGACGTGGACAAGATCGCGTTCACGGGCAGCGTCGAGGTCGGCAAGTCGATCATGCGCAGCGCCGCCGACACGATGAAGAAGATCTCGCTCGAGCTCGGCGGCAAGTCGCCGAACATCTTCTTCGCCGATTCGGACTTCGACGTCGCCGTCGAGGGCGCCCTGTTCGGCGTGTTCTTCAACCAGGGGGAAATCTGCACCGCCGGCAGCCGCATCCTCGTGCAGCGGCCGATTTACGACCGATTCGTCGAAGCGGCCGCGGCGAAAGCGAGGGCGATCACCGTCGGGCCGCCGATGGATCGCGGCACGAAGATGGGCGCCATCGTCAGTAAAGAGCAGTTCGATCGCGTTCGCCGCTACCAGGAGATCGGTAAACGCGAAGCGAAGGTCGCTTCGGGCGGCGGCGTCGCAACGGGGCGCGGCCTGGACAAGGGCCTCTTTCTCGAGCCGACCATTTTCTACGACGTCAAGAATTCGGATCGCATCGCGCGCGAGGAAATTTTCGGGCCCGTCGCGTCGGTCATCCCGTTCGATACCGAGGAAGACGCGTTGCGGATCGCCAACGACACGTTCTACGGACTGGCGGCCGCGGTCTGGACCCGCGACATCTTCCGGGCCATGCGGGCGGTCAAGAACCTGCGGGCCGGCATCGTGTGGGTGAATCACATGCAGCCCACCTATGTCGAAGCGCCCTGGGGCGGCTACCAATGAGCGCGCCCTCAGCACCACGATGCGCAGCTACAGCCCGATGGTAGAAACCTACCTGC
>DASQHH010000841.1:0-7393 GCA_035632195.1 Vicinamibacterales bacterium | reverse complement strand
GTGAGCGCGGCAGCAGTCTCCCGACAAACGTGACTGCTGAGTCGCGACTGACTCCTGACTCGCGACTGACTCCTGACTCTCGACTGACTTCCGACTACCGACTCCCGACTCCCGACTTTCGGATCGTCACCCGCTGCACCCTCCAGTTGTTCATGTCGGCCACGAACAGAACGTCCTCCGACGGACACGCCAGACCGTGCACCCAGTTGAACTGCTTCATGTCCCGCCCCGACTCGCCGAACATCCCGACGATCTTCCCGTCGAGGGTCATCTTGTAGATGCGCCCCGGCTCCTGGTCGGACGTGTAGAGATACTGCGTCGGCCCGTTCGTGATGCAGATCGTCCACGGCTGCGTCTCGTCCGGCGGATTCGCGGACAGATTGCCCAGCACCGGGTGCCGCTTCTTGTCGTACGGCGCGCTGATGTGCATCATCCGCAGGAATTTCCCGTCGGTGTCGAACACCTGGATGCGGCGGTTGCCGCGGTCCGCCACGTAGATGTTGTTCTGCCGGTCGATGCCGATGTTGTGCGGCGTGTTGAATTGTCCCGGATTCTCGTCGGCGTGCGGACCGCCGCTGCCGCGGGACCCCCACGACTTGATCCAGTTGCCCTTCTTGTCGAACTTCGCCACGCGCGAGTTCGTGTAGCCGTCGCTGACGTAGATGTTGTCGTCGCTGTCCCACGCGACGTCGGTCGGCTGCCGGAACATGCCGTCCACGTGCACCGGCGGCGTCCCGCGTCCCCCGCGGTAATAGGACTCCGCGGGATCGTCCGGCCCTTCCGGCCGCCGCCCGAGGTTCATCGTCACGTAGCCGGCGGGGTTGAACTTGACGACGGCGTTGGTGCCCTTGTCGACGACCCAGAGATTGTCGTACTTGTCGAACCGCACGCTGTGCGAGTAGCCGAGGCCGTAGACGCCTTTGCCGATCTCCCGCACGAACCTGCCGGTCTGGTCGAATTCCATAAGCTGCGTCGACGAGTTGCCGTACATTGGCCCGGCGTTCGCGCTGCCGGGGTGGTTCAGGACGACGACGTGGCCCTTCGAGTTGACGGCGATGCCGAGCACCTCGCCGAAGTTCTGGTCGGGCGTGATTTTCAGGAAATCCGTCTGCGAATCAAACGGGAGGACAGGCACAGCCGTCTGTGCAGGTGGCGGCGTCGGCGATTGCGCCAGAATCCCAATACCGAACAGCACAACCGCAGCGAAAGCAGTGAGGTACTTCATGGTGCGCGATTATAGGATGGCGCTGCGTCGGGGCTTCTTCGACCTGCAAAAGTGCTTCTTCATGCTGTAAAGGTGCTTCTTCGCGCTTGAAAGGCTCTTCTTCGTCTTGCAAAAGCACTTCTTAGAGCTGTAACGGAGCTTCTTCGAGCTGCGCCGATGCTTCTTCGGATGGTAAAGGCGCGTCTTCGACCCGCAACGGCGGTACTTTGGACTGCAACAGAGGTACTTCGGGCTGCAAAGGCGCTTCTTTCGCCTGTAAAGCTACTTCTTGGGTCTGTCGGGGCACTCGATCGGGCCGTCAGAGTGCTTCAACCCATTTGTGGGACGATGTAACGAGAACCATCCACGCGTTTTTGGGGTCAAAAGACTGATATGGAAATCCTCATTCAGGACTTTCGCTATGCGCTCCGCAAACTCGCGGGCGCGCCCGCGTTCACTGCGGCTGCGGTGGCCACACTCGCCATCGGCATCGGTGCGACGATTGCCATCTTCAGCACCGTCAACGCGACGCTGCTGCGTCCTCTGCCGTACCCCCACTCCGAGGACCTGATCGCGCTGCGCACCCGCTACGCGGACGGCCGCGTGACGACGGGACTGGTCGCCGCCGCCGAAGTGGCCCGGCTCAGCGGCGCCGGCGGGTCGATCGAGCGCATTGTCGGGCTGTCGGCGTCACCTCTCGACGCGACGCTGCTGCGCGAGAATGCGCCGCCGGTGCACGCCACCGTGCATTTCGTCGGCGAGGGGTTCTTCGAAACCTTCGGTGTCCCCATGACGATCGGCTCGACGTTCACGCACGACGATGAAGCGCCGCTTCCGCCTCCGACGCCGGGACAGCCGCCGCAGCCGGGTCCGCAGCCGGTCGTCGTCTTGTCGCACCATGCGTGGACCGACTACTTCGGCAGCGATCGCGACATCGTCGGCAAGACGATTCGGTTCGCGGAGCTCAACGTGCGCGCCATCGGCGTGGCGGCTCAGGACCTCGACGCGCCCCACGGCGCGGACTTCTACGCCAATGCGCGCCCGAGCCCGCAGGACGTCGGCCACGGCAACAACGCGGTCATCCGCGTCAAGCCCGGGACGACGCTGCCGCGGCTGCGCAGCGAGATGGCGGCGGTGATGTCGGGGCTCGCGCATGATTTTCCGCTGAGCGACGAGGGACGCGAGTTCGTCCCCGAACCGCTCGTCACCGCCATCGTCGGCGACTTGCGGCCGACGCTGCTCGTCGTCTTCGCGTCCACGGCGCTGCTGCTCCTGCTCGCGTGCGTCAACGTGACGAACCTGCTGCTCGGCCGCGGCGCCGCCCGCGCGCGTGAAGTGGCGGTGCGCACCGCCATCGGCGCGAGCAACGCGCGCATCGTCCGTCAGCTGCTGACCGAATCGTTCGTCGTCACACTGCTCGGCGCCGTTACCGGCCTGGGCTTCGCCTACCTGGGCGTGCGGACGCTGCAGACGCTGGGCGCGTCGAAACTGCCGCGGCTGCAGTCCGTGCCGTTCGACGCGAACGTGCTGGGCTTTGCGGCGCTCGTACTCGTCGTCAGCGCCGTGATGCTCGGCGTTGCGCCGGCGGTGCGCCTGTCGCGGACCGATCTCAAGACGCTAATGAACGAGAGCGGCCGGTCGACCAGCGGCGGCCGCGGGACGGCGCGGATGATGGGCGTCATGACTGTCGCCGAAATCGCGCTCGCGCTGATGCTCGTCGCGGGCGCCGGCTGGCTCGTGCAGAGCTTCGCCCGCCTGCGCGCGACCGATCCCGGCTTCATGCCGGCGGGGCGGCTCATGGTGGACGTGCGGCCCGATCCGCAGCGCGTCCGCGGCGGCGATCAGACGCTGGCGTGGACGCGCAACCTGTTCGATCACCTCCGCGCGCTGCCGGGCGTGACGGGCGTCGGATCCACGGCGGCGTTTCCGTTGAGGGGGCAGCTCGACGCGTCGCTCTTCGTCGTGTTCCAGGGCGAATCGTTCGACGCGGCGCATACGAAGGGATCGCGCGGCCGGCTCGTGTCGCCCGGATGGTTCGGGGCGATGGGCGTGCCGCTCGTCGCCGGGCGCGACTTCACGACCGACGACCGGCAGAACACGGCGCGGGTGGCGATCGTCAACCGCGAGTTCGTCCGGCGGTTCCTGCAGGGCACCGATCCGCTGCGCGCGTCGTTCGCGGCGGGGTATCCCAACGTCGATACGCGCCAGATGCTGCAGATCGTCGGCGTCGTCGGCGACGTGCGGTACCGATCCATCGCGGAAGAAGCTGAGCCGAGCTTCTACCAGCCGCAGGGGCAGATTCCGTTCCCGCGGCAGACGGTCACCATCGCGACGAAGTTCGCGGATCCCTCGTCGATGGTGCCGGCGGTGCGCAACGAGATCGCCAGTCTCGAGCCGCAGCTCGCGTTCGACGTCGACAGCGTGCCGCGCTTCGTTGCGGCGACGCTCAACCGCCAGGAGCTCGGCATGACGCTGATGCTGATTTTCGGCGTCACCGCGCTCGTGCTCGCCGCCGTCGGCATCTACGGCGTGATTGCGTACGCCGCATCGCAGCGGCTCGGCGAGATCGCGACGCGGCTCGCGCTCGGCGCCACGCCGATGGAGGTGTTCTGGCTGATGATGCGCCGCGGCCAGGGCCTCGCGGGCGTCGGCATCGTCATCGGGATCGTCGCCGCCTACGCCGGCGGACGCGCGGCCGGCAGCATGGTGTACGGCCTCCATGCGTCGGATCCGATCGTCCTTGCGTCAGCGACCGTTGTTGTCGTGCTGATTACGTGGATTGCGACGGCGATTCCCTCGCACCGCGCATCGCGGACCGACCCCGTGCTCGTGCTGAGAGGGGAGTAGTGCAAGGCTTCAGGCCTGCCGTCGGATGCGATACAGCACGTGCCGGCGGAGCGGATGATCCGCCGGCAGGTTCGGGTGATCGAAGTCGTCTGCCGGATTGCGGCGCATCCCGAGTTTCTCCATGACGTTGCGCGACCGCCGGTTGTCGGGCACGGTCATCGCAACGAGCTCGTCCAGCCCTTCGGGAGCGCGAGGCTTTAGCCGAGCGTGCTGGAACCCAAATTCGAGCGCCGCGCGGGCGCCTTCGGTGGCATAGCCGTGTCCCCAGTGATCGAAGGCGAGGCGGTAGCCGACTTCGACGCACGGCGTGAAATGCGCGTCGAACGGCGGAATCGCGAGACCGATGAAGCCGATGAAGGGCGCGCCGCCGATGACCTCCGCCGCCCACAGTCCGAACCCGTGTCGGGCGAAGTGTTCGCGAACCGTCTGCATTGCCGCTGCGCTCTCTTCGGGCGTTGAGACGCCGGGAAAGAACTCGCGCACGCGCGGGTCGGCGTTCAGCGCCGTCCAGGGCTCGAGGTCTTCGTCGCGCCACTCGCGCAGACGCAGACGCGCGGTCGTCACGGTACGACCCGGAAGGCAACGAGAGTCCGCGTCACCGTACTCGGCGCTGCCGCTCTGCTCAACTCGATCACATAATCTCCCGGTGCGAGCGGCGCGAGCGCGAGCTGCGCTGTTTGCCACCTGGATCCGTCGGCATCGTCCCGGACGGCCGCGGTGACGGGAACGGCCAACGGCTTGCCTGTCCGGTCGAGCAACCGGGCAGTCCCGCCGGCGGCCGCGGGCACTTCCACACGGAGCTGCTCGCTGCGACGGAATCGCAGATCCGCGGTCGCCACTTCCTTGTTGCCGGTCGCGAGTCCGCGCCGGATGAAAATCGCTCCCGTCGCCTCAGGCGCGGCCGCGACGAGTACGTGCGCGGTCTCGTTGGTGGCCATCGTCGACGCCGCACCGCGCGCGCGGACGCGGACCGCGTACTCGCCGGGCGCGAGCGGCTCCGCCGGCGCCAGCGTCACGCGGAACGTCCGCGGTCCAATGGCTCCGGTCGGCACGGTCGCGTGCGCGGTTGCCAGCGTCGCGCCGGCGCTGTTGGTCAGCGTGACGTCGGCGTCCGCGCCCGACTTCCACTCTTCGCTGGACCCGAGCTCGCCGACCATCCAGACGGCAGCGCCGCCGCCGGGCTTCCACCCTGTCGCGGCCTGCACGCGAATCGGCATCTCGCGGCCGAACGCGGCCAGCGGCGACAGAACCCCTTCCATCGCGTGCGACTCGGCTTCGGCGGCGCTCTTCGCGGCCGTCGCGGCCGCGGTCGCCGCGGCGGCATTGATCGACTGTGGCGATTCTGCGAGATAGCCCCGCCGCGCGCGGACCTGGACGCCCGGACGCTTCACGCGGACGCCGATCGAATGAAAGCGGCCATCGAGCTTGCCGGTCGAGTAGTAGCCGAGCAGGTAATACGAGCTCACATCGTCGACGATGCGGCGGAGGCCGGCGGCTAGGTCGTTCTGCATGATCGCGATGCCGTCCGTCGATTCCGCCAGCGTCTTCAGCGTCTCCCCGCGCGTGCGCAGGACCGCGGCGTCCACCTGCGGCGGGAGTGGCTGCGAAATCGGCGAATCGAACACGGCGAGTCCGCGGGGATCGATCGGGTAGAAGGATGTGTTCGCCGCGTTCGCCGCATCCAGAAGCCGTCGGTACTCCAGCGGATCGTCGATGTTGGCCAGCAGCATCAGATCGCGCTGGCAGTCGCTGGTCGGAATCGCGTTCGGGATGTTCTTGTCGCCGATTTGGATCTTGCCCGTGCCGGGATTCAGGCCGACCGCCGGCGGTGCTCTGCAGCCACCCGTCCGGCCCGTACAGCGCCCAACCATCCGTGATCGCGATGACGGCCTTGCGCTCTTCGCGGGCGCCGCGCAGGTAGACGACGAGATCTGTCAGGGCGTCGAGCGTCAGCTTCTCGCGGCGTCGGTTCACCAGCGCCTGCGTGAGCCGGGAATCCGGGTAGGGGCCGAAGCACGCCTCGTAATTCCGTTCGACCGGGTCGACGAGGACCATTTTGTCGCGATCGCCCCAGTCCCAGCGCTTCGTCAGAAACCCTTCGATCGTCGTCGTCTTGCGCGCGAACGTGAGATCGAGGGCGGACATCGACGGCGTCATGACCGCGACGAGATCTTCTTCGCCGATGACCCGGTTCAGCGTATCGATGAGCGGCTGCCGGATGTTGTGCGAGCCGAAGACGTCTACCTGGCCGATGTCGAGAAAGACGACGAACACGCGCGCGCGCGGATTCTGAAGCGCCGCGCGCGACTCGGCGACCGTGTTCGGCTCGCGGCGCATCTCCTGCGGGATGTTCCCGCGGATGACGACGTGCTCGAACTGTTCGATCTTCTGGGGCGCCCGGTCCTCGAGGATCTCGAAGTCGCCCTGCGTCAGATCCGCCACCGGCGCGCCGTCTCTGGTCGGATAGACGTCGACGCGAACGTAGTTGGCCTCGGTGTGGAACGTCGGCTGGGGCGGCTGCGGGGGTTGCTGCGGGGCGGTGGCCGCTGCGACCGTTGCGGCAAGAGCGGCTACGACGGCGCCGGCAAGGACGCGCGAACGCATGGACACGTCGAACTCCTCCCGACGGCTGGCAACTCAGTCTAGCGGAAGGCCCACGCCACCATCAACGGGAACTCTTCCCGCCAGAATGGGCCGCCGTGCGAGCCTGTCCGCTCGTGCATGGCGACATCCGCACCGGCATCGCGCAGCGCGTCCGCCCATCTCTTTGCGTTCGCCAGGAAGAACGGTTCCTTCGTGCCGGCGACCAGGTACGCGCGCGGAAGCGGACTCGTCATCGTCCCGGGCGGTTTGTAACCACCACCAGGCGAAGCGCACAGGACCGCACCGAAGACATGTGGATGCCGAAGCCCGACAGCGAGAGCCAGCTCTCCACCCGCCGAGACGCCGAACACGGCAATGCGTCCGGTGGGCAGCGCCACGCCAAACCGCGACTCCGTCCATCCGCGAACGTCGCCGACGAAGAACTTTTCGTGTGCCGCGAACCGCTCCGGGTCAAAGCCGGGTGAGTACTCGTGGAGGCGCAGCGTCTCGTCTGTCAGGCTGTGGACACCGACGATCATCGTGGACGGTACTTCGGCCTTCTCGAGCAGGCGGCCCCATTTCGAGATGCGTTGACCGTCACCGGCGAACACGATGGCTTCGGGCGGCTGCGGTGGAACGTACACAGTCACCTGCCTTCCACCGTCGTACTCGAACCTCTCGGTGACAAACTCTCCCGATGTCGATCGGCTGCTCGACGCCGCCAAGGACGCGCGAACGCATGGACACGTCGAACTCCTC
>DASQHH010000840.1:0-7357 GCA_035632195.1 Vicinamibacterales bacterium | reverse complement strand
GCGACGCGCCCTCGCGCGGTCCGCTCCCCCTCGACCTGTTCATCGTCGGCTCGCGCGATCCGATCGCGATCATGAGCGAGTACGCGCGGCTCACCGGTATGCCTGAGCTGCCGCCGCTCTGGTCGTTCGGCTATCAGCAGTCGCATCGCACGCTCGCGAGCCGCGAGGAGATCCTGGACGAAGCCCGAACGTTCCGCGCGAAGAAACTGCCGTGCGAGACGCTCATCTATCTGGGCACCGGCTTCTGTCCGTCCGGCTGGAACACGGACAACGGCGAGTTCACGTTCAACCCGAAGGTCTTTCCGGACCCCAAGGCGATGATCGACGAGTTGCACGCCGATCATTTCAAGGTCGTCCTGCACGTGGTCGTCGAAGCCCGGACGATGACGGGAACGGTCGCCGATCGCTGCGCGGCCGCGCCGCTGCCGAGCGGCAAGACGCCGGATGGCAAGTGGCCCGACGACCGTCAGGTGGCGTGCTACTGGCCGGCGCACAAGCCGCTCTTCGACGTCGGCGTCGACGGCTTCTGGCCCGACCAGGGAGACGGCCTCGATGCGGCGTCGAGGCTCGCGCGGAACCGCATGTACTGGGACGGCCCGCGATCGTACCGTCCGAACGAGCGTCCGTTCGCGCTCAACCGGAACGGCGGCGCGGGGATGCAGCGGTTCGGATCGTTCCTGTGGTCCGGCGACGTGTACTCGACGTGGGAGACGTTGAAGACGCACGTCCCGGTCGCGATCAACAGCGCGCTGAGCGGCATTCCGTTCTGGGGCACGGATATCGGCGGTTTCGTGCCGACGAAGGAATTCACGGGTGAGCTCTACGTCCGCTGGTTCCAGTTCGGCGCGTTCTGTCCGCTCTTCCGCGCGCACGGCCGGACGTGGAAGCTGCGGCTTCCGTGGGGGTGGAACACCGGCTCGCTCGAGCCCGACGAAATCGCCAGCTACACGGGCGGCGCGGCGGACCCGGATCCGGGCGAGCTGCACAATGCCGCCGTCGAGCCGATCTGCCGCACGTACCTCGAGCTGCGGTCGCGGCTGATGCCGTATCTCTACACCGCCGTCCGCGAAGCGCACGACACCGGTCTGCCGATCCTCCGCGCGATGTGGCTGCACTACCCAGACGACGATCGCGCGATCGCGTCAGGCGATCAGTATCTCTGGGGCGGCGACATGCTGGTTGCTCCCGTCGTCGAGAGGGGTGCGACGACGCGGCGCGTTTATCTGCCCGCCGGCGTCTGGTACGACTTCTGGTCGAACGAACGGCACGACGGCGAGCGCGAGATCACGCGCGCCGTCGATCTCGCGACGATGCCGCTGTTCGTGCGCGCCGGGGCCATTCTGCCGCTCGGTCCGGTGAAGCAGTACACCGCCGAACCGGTCGACGAGCCGCTGACGCTTCAGGTCCATCCGGGAGCCGACGGCGCGTTCACCCTCTACGAAGACGACGGAGCGAGCTTTGCGTACGAGCGCGGCGACTTCATGCGGGTGGCGATGCAGTGGGACGATCGGCAGCGGCGGCTGACGCTGCGGCTTGCAGACGGATCCCGCATGCGCGGTCCCGCCCGCTCGATTCGCGTCCAAATCGCGGGCGCCCAGACCACGCGCGACGCGGTGTTCGACGGAAAGCCGATAGAGGTGCGGTTATGAGGAAGACGCTTGCCCTTCTCGTGCTCTTCGGGTCCGCGTTCAGCGGGACCGCCCCGGTCACAAACGTCGTGAACGTCGCGGACAGGGTCGCGCCCAAAGCCGAACCGTTCGCGATACAGGACGTGCGGCTGCTCGACGGACCGTTCAGGCAGGCGATGCAGCTCGATCAGGAATACCTGCTGGCGCTCGATCCCGATCGGCTGCTGCACAACTTCCGCGTCAACGCCGGACTGCCGTCCTCCGCGAAGCCGCTCGGCGGCTGGGAGGCGCCGGATGTCGAGCTGCGCGGACACACGGTCGGGCACTATCTGTCCGCGCTCTCGCTCATGTACGGATCCACCGGCGACGCGCGCTTCAAGACCCGCGCGGACCTGATGGTCGCCGAGCTTGCGAAGATTCAGGCCGCAGATGCCGTCAAGTTCCATCCGGGATATCTGTCGGCGTTTCCTGAGGAGTTCTTCGACCGCGTCGACGCGCGTCAGCGCGTCTGGGCGCCGTACTACACCATCCACAAAATCATGGCGGGGCTCGTCGACGCGTACCAGTTGTGCGGCAATGCACAGGCGCTCGCTGTCGTCACGAAGATGGCCGACTGGGTGAGGTTCCGCGTCGACCGGCTGAGCGAAGACCAGCATCAGCGCGCGCTCGGGACCGAGTTCGGCGGCATGAACGAAGTGCTGGCGAACATCTACGCCGCGACCGGAAACCCCGAATACCTGCGCGTCGCGCACCGGTTCGATCACAAGGCGATCTTCGATCCGCTGTCGCGGCACGAAGATCCCCTCAACGGCCTCCACGCCAACACGCAGTTCCCGAAGATCATCGGTGCGGCGCGCGAGTACGAGCTGAGCGGCGACGCACGCTTCAAGGACATCGCGACGTTCTTCTGGGACCGGGTCGTGCACCACCGCACGTTCGTGTTCGGCGGCAACAGCGACGGCGAGGCATTCTTCCCGGAAGAAGAGTTCTCGAAGCATCTCGGCGCGTCCGGCCCGGAGACCTGCAACACGTACAACATGCTCAAGCTGACGCGGCACATCTTCGAATGGTCCGCAGACGCCGGCGCGATGGACTTCTACGAGCGCGCGCTGTTCAACCACATCCTCCCGTCGCAGGACCCGCGGACCGGGATGGTCATCTATTACTGTCCACTGCGGCCGGGCGGCTGGAAGTCGTACTCCACTGAAGACGATTCGTTCTGGTGCTGCGTCGGCACCGGCATGGAGAACCACGCCAAGTACGGCGACACGATCTATTTCCACGACGCCGCGTCGCTCTACGTCAATCTCTTCATCCCCTCCCAGCTGACCTGGAAGGACAAGGGCGTCGTCGTGCGGCAGACGACCAGCTTCCCGGAGGAAGAAGGGACGCACCTCGTGCTGACACTGGAACGGGCGTCGCGGTTCGCGCTCAAGGTCCGGCGTCCGGCATGGTCGACGGGTATGACGCTGTCGGTCAACGGCGAGCCGGCGCCCGCTGGCCGTGGCGACTCCGGCGAGGCGTTCTACGTCACCGTCGACCGCGAGTGGAAGAACGGCGACCGCATCGACGTCGGGCTGCCGATGCAGCTGCATACCGAGGCGCTGCCGGACAATCCGAACATGATCGCGGTGATGTATGGGCCGATGGTGCTCGTCGGCGACCTCGGGACCGAGGGCTTGGAGGGCATCAAACGGTACGGCCCGAGCGCGCCGCAGATGGGCAGGGTGAAAACGCCCGTGATTCCCGCTTTCGTCGGCACTCCGAAGGACGTGACAGCGAAGATCGCGCCTGATGGCGGACGGCCGCTGCAGTTCCGGACGCGCGGCCTTGCGCAGCCGCACGACGTCACGCTCGTGCCCCTCTACCGCATCGTCGATCAGCGCTACAACGTGTATTGGACCCTGCTGACACCGGACGAGTGGACCAGGCGCACCAACCAGAACGCGGCCACCGAGGGGCGCCGGCGCAGCGTGAACGAACGGACGATCGACCGCGTCGACGTCGGCGCGGCGCAGAGCGAACAGGAACATGCGCTCGCGAGCGAAAAGGCCACGGAGGCATTCTTCGAGGGCAAGCGGGTGCGCGAGGCGCGCGGGGGCTGGTTCAGCTACCGGCTGAAGGTAGCGCACGACGGTCCGATCTCGCTGGTGTGCGCGTTCCGCGGCAGCGAGGGGCGCCGCCGGGCCTTCGACATCCTCGTCGACGGACAGAAGATCGCGAGCGACACGCTCGAGTACCACCCCACCGAACAGCTCGACCGCGAGTACGCGATCCCGGAGGCCGCGACGCGCGGCAAGAACCAGATCATCGTCCGGTTCGAGGCGCAGGGCGACGCCACGGCAGGAGCGCTCATCGATGTCCGCACGGTCAATCGTTAACGCGATCGCGGTCGTCGTTGTCGTTGTCTCCGGCGCGGCGCCGGCCGCGCAGCCGGTGTTCACCGGCGCGGAGATTTTTCCGTCCGAGGAATTCGCCGCGCGCCGGGCGAAGGTCATCAGGAGGATCGGAGACGGTGTCGCGATCCTTCAAGGGGCGACCGAACGCCCGGGCGAGCAGCCGTTCCGGCAGAACAACCAGTTTTTCTATCTGACCGGGGTCGTCGAGCCGCGGGCGATCGCCATCGTCGACGGACGCGCGAAAAAGGCGACCGTGTTTCTGCAGCCGTTCAACGAGCGGCGCGAAGCGCGCATGTTCGGACCGGGTCTCCATCCCGGCGGCGATGCCGCGCGCGCGACGGGCCTCGACGCTGTGCTGGCGCGCGACGAATTTGCGAATGCTGTTGCGGCAGTCGCCGCGGACGGCCGCGTCATCTACACCCCGTTCCGGCCGGAAGTACTGGGCGAAGCCTCGTCGGGCGATACCGTGGCGCTGGCGCGTGCGACGAAGACCGACCCCTGGGACGGCCGCGAATCCCGTGAGGAAGCGTTCGTCGCGAAGCTGAGAGCGGCCGCGCCGCGTTGCGAAATCCGCGACCTCGATCCCATCGTCGACTCGTTGCGATCGATCAAGAGCCCGCGCGAGATCGCCGTCATTCGCGAAGCGACCCGGATCACCGGCGACGCGATCGTCGAGGCGATGACGCACGCGCGGCCGGGGATGTACGAGTATCAACTGCAGGCCGATGCCGAACGGATCTTCAAGCTGAACGGCTCCTACGGCGGTTCGTACTTCGCGCTGATCGCAACCGGAACGAACACGTTCTACTCCCATTACCATCGCAACACCGCGAAACTGGCCGACGGCGATCTCGTCCAGTTCGACTACGCGCCGGACTTCAAGTACTACCAGTCGGACGTCACGCGCGTGTTTCCGGCCAACGGCCGATTCACGCCGCGGCAGCGGGAGCTGTACACGATTTACCTGCGGTTGTATCAGGCGCTGATGACGTCGATCCGTGTACACGCGGCGGCTCGAGATGTCATCAGGGACGCGGTCGTGAAGATGGACGCGATCGCAGCGGCGTACCCGTTTACCGACGCGAGCATCAAGGCGGCCACCGCAGCCTTCGTCGACGGTTTCCGGCGCAACAGCGACGCCACCGGGGCAGGAGCCCCGGAAAGAATCGTGTCCCTCGGACACAGCGTCGGCATGGAAGTGCACGACGTCAGCGCGGCCGGACCGACGCTCGAGCCCGGCATGATCTTCACCATCGAGCCGGCGATGCAGATCCCCGAGGAGCATGTCGGCATCCGCCTCGAAGACATGATCCTGATGACCGAAGCCGGCTACGAGAACCTGTCTGCGGCGGTGCCGATCGAGATTGCCGACATCGAGCGTGTCATGAGTGCGAAGGCGGCGGCGCCGTCCCCACGCCGTCAATGAATCGCGCGAGTCGCTCGAACGCATCCAGGTCCAGCTCGTAGAGCGACGCCGCCCATTCGCGCATGCCGCGGGGCCAGTGCCGGCGGCTCGCGTACGCCTTCGCGATCTGTTCCGCGACCTCGGGGTGGTCGGCAGCTTCGCGCGCGATCATGCTGCGCCATCGTTCGCGTAGCTCTTCGAGCCGCCCGGCGCCGACGCCGTCGATCGCGGCGAGCGTTTCGTGCGCGAGCGCGATGCGCGATGCGCCCGCGCGGTCCGCCGGCCGCGGCACGAGTTCGGCGTCCTCCCGCTTCTGCTCGGCATGGCTCCATGCCGCCTCGGCGAGCAGTGCAGGCAGCGCACGATCCTCCGACGAGGCGGCAGCACGCTCGACCTCGGCGATGACGCCGATCGCGCGCTCGATCGACCGACGCTTGCGTTCGAGCGATCGGCGCTGCGCACGCAGCACGTCGAGCGGCGCCGTCCGGCGCTCGAGCAGACCGCGGATGTCCGAAAGCGACAGCCCGAGCGCCTTCAGCGCGACGATGTCTCGGACGCGCCGCAGGTCCTGCTCGGAGTAGATGCGGTATCCGGCGGCATTGCGGCGGGGCGCCATCAACCGCCTCCGCTCGTAATGGCGCAGGGTCTTGGGTGTCACGCCGGCCAGCCGCGCGAATGCCCGGGCGGTGTGGGTACCTGCCATGGCGGACGATCGTGCCGCCGGACCCAGGGTCCGGGTCAAGCAGGCGTTGGAGTACGATCGTCGGTCGGCTGCCATGGACGTCTCCGCCCCCAATGCCTCGCGCGCCGACGAGTTCGTGGAGCATGCGGCGGATCTGAACCGGCGGTATCGCGCCGGCGACGTGCACGCGCACGTGCCGGATGCGCTGCGCGACGGGTCGCGCACGCTGGACGAGCTCGTCGGGCAGCTGCTGCCGGCGTCGCGCGCGGCATTCGACGCGGCCGCCCGCGGACTGTTCTTCTCGCTGCCGGTCGCCTTCGATCCGTCGGAATCCGTCGGACCTTATCTCGCCATCACCGATCGCGACGCGGCAGGACGGCCGTACCGCTTTCTCGACATGGGGGCGCTGATCGCGACGCAGGCGTTCGGCGAAAACGATCCGGCGGTGGTTCAGGCAATCGTGGATGCGCTGCCGTTCGTCACATCGCGCTACGCCCATTCCGAGTACCAGACGGTCCTGTCACTCAAACTCAAGGCGGCGCTCAACCGCATCGCGCCGGCGGGGACTCCGCGGCACTTCGTCTGCAACACCGGAGCGGAGTCCGTCGAGAACGCGATCAAGTCCGTCCTGATGAACCGCGTGATGACGTCGGACAACGCGGACGGCGGCTTCGTCGTGTCGTTCGAGGGCGCGTTTCACGGCCGGACGCTCGGAGCGCTCGCCGTCACGCATCGAAAGAAAGCGCGGCTCGGCTTCCCGACGTTCGACTGGCCGCACATCCTGTTTCCCGTCGACGACGCCAACGCACCGAAAGCGACGCTGCAGCGCGAGGACCGCTGCCTGAAGCAGCTGTGGGATCTGCTCGTCTCCGGCCGTCTGCCGCATGCCGACAAGAGCAAGGACACCTATCGGCGCGAGATCGATGCGATCGATGAATTCCACGCGCAGAAGGAGTCCGACGTGGCTGCGTTCGTCGCCGCCCAGCGCGCCGCGCTCAGCGCCGACGTCCTGAAGCGCGCGCGGCGGGTCGCAGCCGTCCTGATCGAGCCGATTCAGGGAGAAGGCGGCATCCGGCCGGCAAGCGCGCGGTTCATGCGCAAGCTGAGGCTGCTGACGCGCATCTACGACGTCCCGCTGGTGTTCGACGAGGTCCAAACAGGGTGGGGCATGACCGGCCGATTGTGGGCGCACGAGCTCTTCGACCTGCCGATGCCGCCAGACGTCGTCACGTGGGCGAAGAAG
>DASQHH010000839.1:0-4920 GCA_035632195.1 Vicinamibacterales bacterium | reverse complement strand
GGCTACGCCCTGAAGTTTCGTGACGGCAACCGCCAGAACACCTCACTTGAGAATCTCGAGCTGATCCAGCGCCGCACGTTGATGGCGCAGAACACCGTCCACAACTTACCGAAGCCGCTGGCGTCGACCATCCAGCTCCTCGGTCAACTGAAACGCCGCATCCGCGAAAGGACCGAACGTGCCCAAGAACAAAATCGACGATCTGCGTAATCACCTGTTCGAGACGCTCGAGGCGTTGAAGGACGAGGAGAAACCGATGGACATCGCGCGCGCGCAGGCCGTCGCCGACGTCGCGAAGGTGATCGTGGAATCGGCGAAGACGGAAGTCGCGTTCCTGAAAGTGACAGGTGCCGTGAGCGCGAGCGGCTTCTTCCCCGAGGGAGAGGGCCAGGAGCTGCCGGCGGCGCCGGCGCGGCCGCGGCTAGCCGCGGGAACTGGTGGACGGTGAAGTTCCCGTACGTCTGGCGCGTCCGCGCGAAGCTGCCCGATCGCTTCGGTCAGGCCTGCGCGCTCCTCGTGAAAGGCGGTATGAATTCCGTGCTCGTCGAATTCGAGGACGGCTACCGCGTGGTGACGAGTCTCAATTACATCCGGAAGAGGAAAACATCATGACCGACGAAGTCGAAACCACGATGCCTCCAGATGATCTCACCCTTGTCGCCTTGACGCCGGCTGACATGGCGCCGGCGCAGGCCGATCTCGTCGCCTGGTGCGATCGGAAGATCGCAGCGGTGAAGGCCGAGCGCGACGACATCGAGACGAATCTCGAACTGGCGACCGAGCACGGCTGGAAACACAAGAGCGTCGCCGCGTCGCTCGCGCGCGCCGAGAAGCGGATTCTGTACTACGAGAAGATGAAGGCCGCGGTCGCCGCCGGCTATCTGATCGTCCCGAACTTCCCGATCGACGTCTTCGCGGTCCGCGTCGCCCGCCCGAAGCAGCCAGAGCAGGTTCGGGACAGCACGTGGGGCGGATTCCCGGCCAAAGCGGAGCTGCTGCCAGTTGGAGTCGGGCGTTACGTCGACGACATGGTGTTCCACCGCGATGAGTCGCACGTCGAGACCGTCGATGGCAAGGAACGCCTCGTCAAGCGCTATGTCACGACCGATTATGACGAGGTCGATTTTCCAGTCGTCGCGGTGAAGCCGGCGATCCTGAAAGCGACACAGCGCGCGATGGCGCTGCGGATCTTCGACCAGATCGGCACCGTTCAGAATCGCACCGGCCGGGACCCGATCGTCGTCGGCCGGTTACTCGATCCACGCGGCAATGGCCGCTGCGCGACATTCTTCATCGCCTGGTGGCTGGATACGGCGAGCCTCTGATGAGCGGCATCGTCCTCCCCGGCCAGCGACGAGCGAAACCCGCGATCGATCCCGACGAGCGCACACGTGCCTCGCACTTCTCCGACGAGAAGATCGAGAAGGCGGTCCTGCAGCTGCTTGGCAAGGAAGGCCCTCAACATAAGTGGGAAGTCCGAGAACGGCTCGGCATCAACGACGCTGCGATCTACGCCGCGCTGCAGCGCCTCCGAGAACGCAAGCGCGTCAAATGGATCGGGATCCGCCGGCAATCTCGCTGGTGCCTGATGGAGTACATCGAGCCGGCCGGGAAGAAAAAGGCCCCGCTCTTCGCAGGCGGCGGCCGTCGGCCGACGAACAAGATCGCGATCACGCCGAAAGCGTCGGCGCCGGCGACGTCCTGGTGGACGAATCGCGATCGGGAGGCCTTCGCCGCGGCCGCGCGGGAACGCTTCGCGAAACCGAGAGAGTCGAGCGACTACTCGGACGCCAGCAGCGTGTAGACGGTCCGACTCGCGTTCAATCCAAAGGTCGTATCCCGAGCCGCCAACAGCACGAACGTCGTGTCCCGCGAGGCCAGGAGCGGAATCCGCCGCGGCCGCGGGGCGCCAGGTAGGAACGTCGCGAGCTGCGCGAGGACGGCCTGGACGGCGTTCAGGCTTTTCCGAATCAGCTTCCCGATGGAGGCGAACGAGGCCTGTGCCGCCACCCTCATGATCGCGACGGACCGAGACACCGACACCGCTACGGCCTGAGCGACGACCGAAACCTTCCTGACCTGACGGACGAGCGCCGCAGAGATCCCCTGCGCGGCGACCAATATCTTCAGCAACACCTTCTGCGACGTCAGCCGCGCCACCATCGCTTGCGTGTTGATCAGCGTGACGAGCGCGAGCAGATTCGTCAGGACGAGCGTCGGGATGGCTTGCGCCTGCGTGGCAATCTTCGACGCGCCGACCTGCTTCACGAGCAACTGCGCCTGCGCCTGCACGGCCAACAGCGCCTTCAGCACGACCCTTAGACGCGATTGCGTGGCCGTCGTCGACTGCGTCGCGTAGAGCGACAGCGGATTGATGATCCGAGGCGGTGCCTGGAAGGCAATCAGCACCTTCTCGACCATCTTGACCAGGCCGCCCGCAGCCGCCTGCACGGCGACGAGCGCCTTCAGCACGACTCGCGACTTTACCAGTGAGGCCGTTTCAGCCTGCGAAGCGAACAACGCCTTCACGACCGCTCTCAGTGTCGCGAGCGAGGCCGCGGAGGCCTCCGCGGCTCGTAGGGCCTTTCCGACCAGCTTCAGCATGAAGCCGACCGCGGCCTGCGCGGCGAGCCTGACCGGACCGACCTGCTTCGTCTCGACACCGGCCTGCGCCTGGGCGGCGTTCAATTGTTTCGCAGTCTGTGCCCCGCCAGCGGTCGCGGACCACCAGGTCGAGGATTGCCGATGATCGAAGAGTCCTTGCGGCATGCGCTATCCGGCGAATGGCCCAATCATGCGCGGGTTGCCGTTGAGTGTGCCGTTATTGCCGTTTCCGCTGAGGTCTTTCGGTTTGTACGAATCGAGCTTCCACCAGCCGTCTGGCTTCGGGCGGCCGACCAGCCTGGATACGACGGCCTGCGCCTGTCGGATGTCCAGCGCGGACGCGTACCAGAGCACTTCGTCGATGAAACCGTAGAAGGCAGTCCCACCGGCGCCGCTGCAGCCGATGCGCGCTTCGGTTCCGGTATCGTCCGCCGCCGCTCCTGAGCCGACCTGCTGGTTCGCATAGTTCGCCTCGAATAGCGGCCGGTCGTCGGTCCCGATGAAGAGCCGCGGCGCGTTCGTGCCGTCGTACGACCCAGCGACCCACGTCCACTGCCCAGGCAGGATCTCCACATCGGCGCGCGCATCGGCGCGCGTGCCAAACGTCGCCCCCCGATACGACGTCATCACGATCTGCCAGAGCGATGGCCGTCCAGCGTCCCACAGGCCAATCAGCCGAGTGTTCGGGAACGCCCCTTTGTTCCACAGAACTGGTCCGCCGCCGTTGCCACTCGATTGAAGCTTGAATCGAATCGCACACGACCACGCCGCCGGATTCGCGAGCGGCGACGATCCGGCAGCGCCGCACGACACAAAGTCGCCGCTGCCGCCGGTGTTGAAGTCGACAGGCATCTACGTATTGGTGTAGGTCACGCCGGTGTACGTCTTCTGGTGGTTGCCCTCGGTTGCGTCGAGCGCCTGGCCCGTGAAGTTCACAACGACGAGCGTCCACTTGCGCGGGCACGCGCCGCCGAACAGCCGCGCAAGTGAGAACGTCGCGTAGTACGTCTTCGACGAGGTCGGACAGTTGAGGCACGCGGCGAGCTTCAGGTTCGACGGCAGGTTGATCGTATAGGCGCCGTCGACGGGCGTCGTGATGACCGTGTCGTCGGAGTCAT
Organism: Vicinamibacterales bacterium; assembly: GCA_035632195.1. Classification (GTDB taxonomy): domain Bacteria; phylum Acidobacteriota; class Vicinamibacteria; order Vicinamibacterales; family CAVVIG01; genus DASQHH01. The sequence goes on along the minus strand of DASQHH010000839.1, from coordinate 1,198 downwards.
AGTTCGTCCCATCCTCAGACCCCGACACGTAGACGTAGACCGCCTTGTCGTTCGCCAGCGCGGACGCACTCGTCTTCACGCCGATCGTCACCAGGATGTCGTCGTAGAGGTTCGTGCCGTTGTCGACCGCCGTTGCCATGCGGCCGGCCGTCTGCGACGAGGCGAGCGACGCCAGCGTGCACGTGATGGTCGTCGAGCCCGCGTACTTGATCTTGGTCTCAGCCATAGTTCGCTCAGTTCACCGCGTTCAGCTGCCTGGTATAGGTCGTCCCGCCTGGCTTGAAGAGTGCGACCACGAGGAACCCGGTCCCGCCGTTCGAGAATGTCATCGAGGCGGTCTGTGCGCCCGCCGCGACGCCCGCCAGGAGGTCCTCGATCTCGGCGTCCGTGTTGAACGTGTTCGCCAGCTCCTTCGCGTAGCTGCCGCCGGCCGTGAAGGTGCCGCCGCTCGCGTTCGTCAGACAGCCCGCGACGGCCAGCTCGCCGGCGGCCGTCGGCGTGAAGCTTGCGCTCGAGACTGGGGACGCCGAGTGCCCAACCGTCGCGCCGACGTCGTCCCACGGGTCCGAGCTGGTCTGCACGCCGCTGTACTGCAGGACATTGACCTGTCCGGAGAGGTTTCCGGTCCAGGTCGCGTGGACGATGTTGCCGGCCTTCCCGAGCGCGTTGAAGGCGTAGTAGACCTCGCACGTCCCGACGAACCCGCCGCCGGATCCGCTGACCGCAAGCGATGCCGCGTGGTGCCAGGTGTTCCCGGCGTCATCGGTCGGCGCGTTGAACGCCGCGCTGTTGCTCGACGCGGTGAACAGGAACACGACGACGAGATTGCCGGCCGTCAGGGTGAACGCGGAGCTGTCAGCGCTCGTCCCGAAGGCACCGCCCGACGCCGTATTGACCAGCACGTACGGCATCTAGCTTCCGTAGCAGGCGACAGGATCGAACGTCGTCAGCGGCGAGCCGGTGCCTCCCTCGACACCGCCCATGACGTTGACGTAGCAGTTCCACGCCGGGATCAGTCCAGCCTTTCCGCCCGCTCCGGCGCCGCCGGTCACGTCCGGCCCGATCGCCGGCCAGGAGAGCGTTCCGAACCATGCCGGCTTCGCCGTGAGATAGAACGAGTTCGGCAACGCCAGTGGGCACGTCGTCGACGACCCGTTCCGCGCGCACTGCGAGGTCGCCGACGAGTAGGTGTAGACCT
>DASQHH010000838.1:0-11056 GCA_035632195.1 Vicinamibacterales bacterium | reverse complement strand
TCGCGAACGCCGGCGGATCGAGCACCACCATGTCGAACCGCTCCCCGAGGCGTTCGAGTCCGCGCAGCTCGTCGAACACGTTGCCGGCTCGCGCATCCGGGCCGTGCCGACGTTGTAAAAGGCGAGATCGACCGGTCCTCTGAAATAGCGCCGCGCATCGAACGTGCCCGAAGGCCGCGACAGCGCCTTCAGGTCCGCGCGGACGCGCCGGACCTCACGCCTTATGTCAGCTTTCGCAGGATGAAGCATTTCAGGTAGTACGTCTCGGGAACGCCGAGCATTACCGGATGGTCGCGGCCCTGCATCCGCTTTTCGACGACCGTGACGTGAGCGCGCGCGTCGACTGAAGCCCCGTAGACGATCTCTGCGAAGAGCGCCTCGTTGACGTGATAGGAGCAGCTGCACGTAACGAGCACGCCGCCGGGATTCAGCAGCTTCAGCGCGCGCAGGTTGATTTCCTTGTAGCCGGCGCGGGCATTGGCGACCGCCGCCTTGTTCTTCGCGAACGCCGGCGGATCGAGCACCACCATGTCGAACCGCTCCCCGAGGCGTTCGAGTCCGCGCAGCTCGTCGAACACGTTGCCGGCTCGCGCATCGACGGTGACGCCGTTCAGGGTGGCGTTCTGTTTCACCCGCTCGATCGCTTCTTCTGAAACGTCGATGGCGATCGTCTCGCGGCAACGCCGCCCGAGCGCCAGCGCAAACCCGCCGTTGTAGCTGAAGCAGTCGAGAAGGCGGCCGTGCGCGTACTGCGCCGCCGCCGCGCGGTTCTCGCGCTGATCCAGAAACAGGCCGGTCTTCTGTCCGCGCCGCAGGTCCACGTCATAGGCGATGCCGGACTCGGTGACGCGCACGAGGTCTGGAATCTCGCCGGCCAGCACGTCGACGCGCTGCTCCAGCCCCTCGAGGACCCGCGCGCGCGGATCGTTGCGCGCCAGAATTCCCCGCGGCCGCAGCAACGCCGTGAGCGCGGTTACGACGTCCGGCAGCAGTCGATCCATCGCCTGCGACAGCGCCTGCACGACGAGCCACTCGCCGTAGCGGTCGACGATGAGCGACGGCAGCCGATCGCCTTCGCCGTGCACCAGCCGATACGCCGTCGCGTCGATGTCCAGCGACTTGCGGAACGCGACCGCCGCCTCGATCCGGCTGCGAATCAGATTGAAGTCGGCCGGCTGCTCGCCGTCCGCGATCACTCGGAGCGCGATCTGCGATCTGTCGCTGTACAGCGCTCCGCCGACCGTCCGCCCGCGCGGACCCTTGACGGCGACGATGTCGCCCGCGGAAGCGCGGACGTCCGCCACGTCGGCGCGGTAGATCCACGGATGGCCGGTGCGCAGCCGCTCCTCTCCACGCGCGGTGATGACTACAGTCGGCGTCACGTCGCTCCGTCGATCCGTATAGTACAATCGCCAGTCGTGCGGATTGCGATCGGCGCGGATCATGCGGGTTTCGCGCTGAAGGAGCACCTCAAGCAGTCGCTGGTTCGGCTCGGCCACGAAGTCGACGACCACGGAACGTTTTCGGAGGCCGCGGTCGACTACCCGGTGTTCTGCCTGTCGGTCGCGCGGGCCGTCGCCGACCTCACGGCGGAACGCGGCGTTGTCCTCGGCGGCAGCGGCCAGGGCGAACAGATTTGCGCGAACAAGGTGACCGGTATCCGCGCCGCGCTCTGCAACGACCTCTTCACCGCGCGCCTGTCGCGCGCCCACAACAACGCGAACGTCCTCGCGATGGGCGGCCGCATTGTCGCCAACGCGCTCGCGGTCGAAATCCTGACGGTGTGGCTCGAAACCGAGTTCGAGGGCGGACGCCATCAGCGCCGCCTCGATCAGATTGCCGAAGCGGAGAAACAGCGGTAATGGCGACCGAGACGATTCCGATGTGGCGGACCTTGAGGGAGACGGATCCGGAAGTCGCGGACGCCATCCGCAACGAGCTGCACCGCCAGAACGACGGGCTCGAGCTCATCGCCTCGGAAAACTTCGTGAGCCGCGCGGTGCTCGAGGCCGCAGGCTCCGTGTTCACCAACAAGTACGCCGAAGGGTACCCGGGAAAACGGTACTACGGCGGCTGCGAGTACGTGGACGTCGTCGAGCGCGCGGCCATCGCGCGCGCCAAGGCGCTGTTCGGCGCGGAGCACGCGAACGTTCAGCCGCATTCCGGCGCGCAGGCGAACATGGCCGTCTACTTCACGCTGCTCAAGCCGGGCGACACGGTGCTCGGCATGAACCTCGCGCACGGCGGCCATCTCACTCACGGCCATCCGCTGAACTTTTCCGGCAAGCTGTACACGATCGTTCCCTACGGCGTGAACAAAAGCGACGAGCGAATCGACTATGACGAGCTCGATCGGCTGGCGGACGGGCACAAGCCGAAGATGATCATGGTCGGCGCGAGCGCGTACCCGCGGGTCATCGACTTCGCGCGCATCCGCCGGGCCGCCGATCGCATCGGCGCCGCCGTCGTCACCGACATGGCCCACATCGCGGGACTCGTCGCCGGCGGCGTCCATCCGAGTCCCGTGCCGCATTCGGATTTCGTCACGACCACGACGCACAAGACGCTGCGGGGTCCGCGGGCCGGCATGGTGTTGTGCCGCGAGCAGTACGCGAAGGATCTCGACAAGACCGTCTTCCCGGGCATCCAGGGCGGTCCGCTGGTCCACATCATCGCGGGCAAAGCGGTCTGCCTCAAGGAAGCCGCCGAACCGGCATTCGCGGGGTATCAGCGCCAGATCGTGGCGAACGCGAAGGCGCTCGCCTCCAGCCTCAGTGCCTCGGGCTTCCGCCTCGTCAGCGGCGGCACCGACAACCATCTGATGTTGGTCGACGTGTTTTCGAAAGGGATTACGGGCAAGGCCGCGGAAGCCGCGCTCGGCAAGGCGGGCATCACCGTCAACAAGAACGCGATCCCCTTCGATCAGAACCCGCCGATGGTGGCGAGCGGCATCCGCGTCGGCACGCCGGCGGTAACCACCCGCGGCATGCGCGAAACCGACATGGCGGCAGTCGGCGACCTGATCGCGCGCGCGCTCAAAACCCCCGACGACGATCGCGCGCTCGGCATGGTCCGGGCCGAGGTCGAGAGTCTGTGTCGCCGATTCCCCTTGTACCCGGAGGCCTGACCGACGCTGTTCGTGCGCTCTTCGCGCACGGCGGCCCGCTCGCCTCGGCGCTCCCCGATTTCGAGCCGCGCCCCGGACAGATCGAGATGGCGGCTGCCGTCGCCGACACGTTCGAGCGCGGCGGTGTCCTCCTCGCGGAAGCCGGCACGGGCACCGGCAAGACGCTCGCCTATCTGGTGCCCGCAATCCTCAAGCGTGAGCGGGTGCTGATCTCGACCGGCACCAAGAATCTGCAGGAGCAGATCTTCTTCAAGGACATTCCCGCGCTGCGCGCAGCGCTCGGTGTGCCGTTCACTGCGACGTACATGAAAGGCCGCGCGAACTACCTCTGCCTCCACAAGCTGGATCAGCTGGCCGACGGAGTCGACGCCGGCGCAATGGGCGGCCACGGCGTATTTCTGCCGATGGTGCGGCGGTGGGCGGACACGACCGAAACGGGCGACCGCGCGGAGCTGACCGACCTGCCCGAGGATCTCGGCTTCTGGAACGACGTCGCGGCCACCGCCGACACCTGCGTCGGCGCCGAGTGTCCCCGATACGACGACTGCTTCGTCACGCGGATGCGCCAGCGTGCCGCCGCATCCGACGTCGTCATCGTCAACCACCATCTGCTGTGCGCCGATGCCGCGGTGCGGCAGAACGCGTACGGCGAAGTCATCCCGGCGTGCAGCCATGCAATCCTCGACGAAGCGCACCAGCTCGAGGACATCGCGACGCAGTATTTCGGCATCGGCGTCAGCACCTATCGCGTCGAAGACCTCGCGCGGGACGTCGAACGATCGCTGATGACGCTCGCGGGCGGCGACGTCGCGGTGCAGCACAACGTCGAGCAGGCGATCGAAAAGCTTCGGGACTTCGGACGCGCGTTCTTCACCGAGCTCGCGTTCGTGCATCGCGCGCCGGGGGCGTCCGGCCGACCGAAGAACGAAGAGAAGATCCGCGCGACCGTCGAATCGCTGGCCGACGCGCGCAACCCCGCCGCGGAGCTGACCGGCGCGCTGGACATCGTCCAGGACATCCTGCTGAAGCTGAAACCCGAGGATCCCGAGCACGGCGAGGAACAGGCCGCGCTCGCCCGGCGTGCCGGCGAGCTCCGCGACGACGTGCGGTTCCTGATGCGGGCGAGCGACACGGACTATGTCTTCTTCGTCGAATTCCGGGGACGCGGCGTGTTCCTGCGCGCGTCGCCCGTCGACGTCTCGAGAATCGTCCGCGAGCTGCTCCTCGACCGGATGCAGACGACCGTCCTGACGTCGGCCACGCTGACGGTGGATGGCACGTTCGAGTACATCCGATCGCGCCTCGGCATCCGCGAAGCCGGCGAAATCCGTCTGCCCTCCGAGTTCGACTACGCGACGCAGGCGGTCCTCTACCTGCCGAGCCGCATGCCCGATCCGCGTTCCGACCAGTTTGCGATCGCGGCCGCGCGGGAGGTCGTCGAGATCCTCAGGCGCACGCAGGGGCGGGCGTTCGTGCTCTTCACCAGCTACGCGACGCTCCGCGCCGTGCAGGCGGCCGCCGAGCTCTCGCTCGACTATCCGATCTTCGCGCAGGGCGCTGCGCCGCGGTCGCAGCTGCTGCGGCAGTTCCGTGAAACACCCCATGCGGTGCTCTTTGCGACCTCGAGCTTCTGGCAGGGCGTTGACGTCGTCGGCGACGCTCTGAGCTGCGTCATCGTCGACAAGCTGCCGTTTGCGTCGCCATCGGACCCCGTGACGGCGGCGCGTATCGAAGCCATTCGCGGCCGCGGCGGCGACCCGTTCGGCGAGTATCAGGTGCCGCTTGCGATTCTGATGCTCCAGCAGGGGCTGGGCCGGCTCATCCGCCATCGCCGCGACCGGGGCGTGCTGGCCGTGCTGGATCCCCGGCTGCGGACCAAGCAGTACGGCCGCCGGTTTGTCGATTCGCTGCCGCCGGCGCCCGTCGTGACTGATTTCGATGCAATTGAGCGCTTTTTTGGGTGAGCGCGCAGTCCATTTCGCCGTTTTCGGTGTCTATCATCTAAGAAGAATGCGCGCCCTGCTCCGTCTGGCCGGTCTGACCGCGATGGCGCTCATGGCTGCTTCCGGCACGGCCCGACCGGGCGAGACGGCGATCAGGCTCCACGGATCGGTCGAACCGGTCCGCAGCCACCCCCTCGCGGTGCCAAGGCTGACCGGCACAGGCAACGGGTCGCTCGTCATCGTCCACCTGGCCAAAGGCGGCACGATGGTCAAGCGGGGCGACCTGCTGGTCGAATTCGACCGCGCGGCGCAGATCAAGAACGCGCATGACCGCGAAGCCGAATACCGGGACTTTGCCGCGCAGATCGAAAAGAAGCGCGGCGAACTGATCACGGCGCGCGCGCAGGACGAGTCCGAGATCACCACCGCCGAGAATGCCGTCAAGAGCGCGCAGCTCGCCGTCGACACCAACGACATCCAGCCGCCGATCACCGCCGAGCAGAACACGCTGACCCTCGAAGAGAGCAAGGCGAAGCTGCAGCAGCTGCGGAAGACGTTCGACCTGAAGCGCCGCGCCGATGCCGCGGACGTCAAGTCGCTCGAGATCCAGCGCGACCGCGCGCAGAACGCGTGGAAGCACGCGGAGGAGAACGCCGGGAAGATGCGCATCACGTCGCCGATCGACGGGATGGTGGTGCTGAAGTCGACGTGGAAGCAGGGGACGATGGGCGAGGTGCAGGAGGGCGAGGAGGTGCGCTCCGGCCTGCCCATCCTCGACGTCGTCGACGCGTCGGTGATGCGCGTCCGCGCCCGCGTCAACCAGGCCGACATCGCCGGGCTGGCGGCCGGACAGGCGGCGAAGATCACGCTGGATTCGTATCCCTCGCGCACCTTCAACGGGCGCCTCGAGCAGCTCTCGAAGGTCGGCGCGACGAGCTCGATGTCGAACCGCGTCCGGACGTTCCTCGCCGTCTTCAGCATCGAGGGCAGCGACGAGCACCTTATGCCCGACCTCGCCGCCGCCGTGGACGTGCTTCCCGTGACGGAGCGCGAGGCTTCAGCCGGGCGGCGATGAAGACGTCCTCCGCGCTCGCTCTCGCCCTCGTGTTCGCTGCCCTGTCGGTCGCGGGCGTGGCCACATACCGCCGGGGCGGCGCCGCGCCGTCGCTGCCGACCGCGATTGCGACGCGGACGACGTTCGTGGACTTCCTGCAGCTGCGCGGCGAGATTCGGCCGCTGCGTTCCGTCGTGCTCACCGCGCCGTCGAGCGGCGCCGATCTGCAGATCGTCAATCTCGTGGCGAACGGCGCGAAGGTCAACGCCGGCGACGTCGTCGTCGAATTCGATCCGACCACGCAGCAGCGGACGCTCGAGCAGAAGATGTCGGAGCTGAAGCAGGCCGAGTCTGAAATCGAGCGGACGGAAGCCGAGCAGAAGCGCCGCGTCGCTTCGGCCCAGAGCGAGCTCGACGAAGCGCGCAAGGCGCGGCAGCGCGCGCAGCTCGACGTGCAGGGCAACGAGCTGCGCCCCCGCATCGAAGCGGAAGGCTACGTCATCGCCCTGTCGAACGCCGACGCGAAAGTCCGCGAGCTCGTGCAGAAGGTCGAGGGCGAGCGCGTGGCGGCGGGCGCCGACGTCGTCATCGCCAGGCAGAAGCGCGACAAGGCGCAGTTCGACGTCCGCGAGACGGAGCGGATCATCGCCTCGCTCAAGGTCGTCGCGCCCGTCAGCGGCTCGATCGCGCTGATGCCCAATTACCGCGCCGGCGGCCCCGGCATCGCGGCGCCGGAATTCCGGCGGGGCGACCGTGCCTGGTTCGGCGCCCGAATCGCCGAATTGCCCGACCTGTCGGAGACGCAGATGACCGCGCGCGTCGACGAGACGGACCGCGGCCGCATTCAGTCCGGCAGCGCTGTGCACGTGCGGGTGGACGCCGTGCCCGATCACGAACTCGCCGGGACGCTTCGCGACATTTCCAGCGTCGCCAAGCCCGACTTCACCATCTGGCCGCCGATCCGGAACTTCGACCTCGAAATCGCGCTGTCGGATACCGACCCGCGCCTGCGCTCGGGCATGAGCGCGTCGGCGCGAATCGAGCTCGACAAGTTGCCGAACGCGCTCGTGGTCCCGACCGGAGCGGTTTTCCAGCGCGGCGCCGCGGCGGTTGTGTACGTCGTCAAGCAGGGAGCGACCGAGAGCCGGACGGTGACGGTGCTGCGACGGGGGCGCGATCAGATTGCCATCGCGGCGGGCCTGCAGGAGGGCGACCGCGTCGCCCTCAAAGAGCCGGACGAAGGAGCATCCAGGTGAGGCGCCGCGCCTTCGCTGCCGCTGCCGCCGTCATCGCCGTCGCGGCCGTGCTGGTATTCGCGCGCGCACGTACCGCCGGCGCCGGATGGTTCGGCGCGACCACGGCTGCGCGCGCGGTGCCGACCGCACGGGTCCAGCGCGGCACCGTGGAAGTCACCGTGCACACGCTCGGCGATCTCAGGGCCGCGCGCAGCGCACAGCTGTCGGTGCCGCCGATGGGCGGCCAGCTCCAGATCATCCAGCTCGTCGACTCGGGCGCCGCGGTCAAAGCCGGCGAGGTCGTCGTCGCGTTCGACGCGGCGGAGCAGGAATTCAACCTCGAGCAGGCGCGGTTCGACCTGCAGCTCGCCGATCAGGATCTCATCAAGGCCGACGCGCAGGCGGTCGTGCAGCAGGCCGAGGACGAGGTCGCGCTGCTCCACGCGCGATACGACGTGCGCCGCGCGGAGCTCGAAGCGCAGAAGAACGAGATCGTCAGCGACATCCAGAAGCAGCAGAACCTGCTGGCGCTCGAAGAGGCGAAGCAGCGGCTCGCGCAGCTCGAGGCGGACGTCAAGACGCATCGCGCGACGAACGACGCGTCGGCGGCCGGACTGCGCGCAAAGAAGGACAAGGCGGCGCTTGCCGTGCAGGTCGCCGAGCGCAACATCGAGAGCCTGCGGATCGCCGCGCCCTTCGACGGCTACGCGACCGTCCGCACCAACTTCCAGGCGTTCGGCGGTATCGTCTTTTCCGCCGCCGCGATGCCTGAATACCGCGTGGGCGATGCCACGTTTGCGGGCCAGCCGATCGTGGACGTCATCGATACGTCGCAGATCGAGGTGACCGCGAAGCTCTCGGAGCAGGACCGCGCGAACGTGGCGGCGGGCAACAGCGTCGAGGTCGCCGTGGACGCCGTCCCCGACGCCAAACTGCGCGGATCGGTCCGCGCCGTCAGCGGCGTCGCGTCGCGCGGCATCTTCGACGCCGGCACGCGGCAGTTCGACATCTCCTTCGACGTCACCGGAGCGAAGGGGGTGCGCCCCGGCGTCTCGGCCGCCATCGCCATCGCCGGCCCGACGTTCGAAAACGTCCTCTACGTACCGAGGACCGCGGTCTTCGAGGTCGCCGGCAAGCCCACCGTCTACGTCCGCGGCGCCGACGGCTTCGACGCGCGCGAAGTCCGCGTGAAGGCGTGGACCGACAGCGTCGCCATCGTCGAGAACCTCGACGCGTCGGCCGAAGTCGCGCTGGTGAATCCGAATTCACCCTCCGGGTCGAAGGCCAAGCCGCAAGCGCCGGCGGCGCCGCAGCGAGCGTCCCGATGACGACCTCTGACCCCCAATGGGGTCAGAGGTCGCGCACTCGGGGTCAGAGGTCGTTCACCCTCTGGCTGCCGGATCTCGGCCGCAGCGTCGAGAGCCTCCTGATGCACAAGCTCCGCACGCTGCTGACGATGCTCGGCATGATCTTCGGCGTGGCGGCGGTGCTCGCGATGCTGTCGATCGGCGCGGGCGCCCAGCAGCAGGTGATGGCCTTCATCGAGGATCTCGGCGTGCGCAACCTCATCGTCGAAGCGCACGAGACCACCGAGTGGCAGGCGAACCAGAAGGTGCGTCAGCAGTCGCCGGGCCTCACGTTCAAGGACATCCGCGCGATGCAGGCGACCGTGCCCGGGCTCGAAGTTCTTACGCCGCGAAAGCGCTTCACGCCGACGCAGGTCGTCCCCAAGCCCCAGGGCGAGCTGCCGGTGGTGTACGGGGTCGAGGCATCGTATCGATCGATCGCCGGCCTTCGAATCACGTCCGGCCGGTTCTTCGACGAGGACGAAGCGACGCACGCGGCGGCCGTCTGCATCCTCGGCGAAGCCGCCCGTGCCCGTCTGTTCGGCGTGACCGACCCGCTCGGCAAGTTCGTCAAGGTGAACGAACAGTGGTTCGACGTCATCGGCACCGCCGGACCGCAGGCGGTCGTGCAGAACGACGTCGCCGGCGTCCCCGGACAGGATCGCAACAACCTGATTTACGTCCCCACGACGTCCGCGATTCTGCGGCTCGAGGACAGCTACTCGTCGCTGCGCGACGAAATCGACGGTGCTTATCTGCGCCTCAAACCGGACGTCGACATCTCCGCGGCAGCCGCGACCGTGCGCGGCATTCTGGCCGCGTCGCACCGCGGCGCCGACGACTACGCCCTGATCGTCCCGGCCGAGCTCCTCGCCGAGCAGCAGCGGACCAAGCGAATCTTCGACATCGTCATGGTCGCGCTGGCATCGATCTCCCTGCTGGTCGGCGGCATCGGCATCATGAACATCATGCTGGCCAGCGTCCTCGAGCGGACGCCGGAAATCGGCCTGCGGCGCGCCATCGGCGCCAGGCAGACCGACATCATCCGCCAGTTCGTCATCGAAACGACGATGATCGCGGTCGCCGGGGGGACGGTGGGGCTCATGCTCGGCATCGCGATGTCGCGCGTGATTGCCAGCTTCGCCGGCTGGTCGACCATCGTCACCAGCGGCTCGCTCCTGCTGGCCTTTTCCGTCTCGGTGATGATCGGCCTGATTTTCGGCGTCTATCCGGCGGTCAAAGCGTCGCGCCTCGACCCCGTGCAGTGTCTGCACTACGAATAAACCCTCACAGTTTTGTTACACTTACGGGGAAGCTGGTCTTCATCCTGAGGGAGGAACCTTATGGTCCGCCGATTCAACGTCCGGCAACTGTGGCTGGCGGCGTGCGCGACGGCGGTCGCGCTGGCGATGTCGCTGCCTGCAACCGCGCAGTCGACGGGCATCGTGAAGGGCGTCGTGCTCGACTCGACCGGGCAGCCGGTCGAGAACGCGCAGGTCAAGATCGCGTCGACGAGCTCGAACCGCGCGTTCGACGTGAAAACGAACAAGAAGGGCGAGTTCGTCCAAATCGGGCTGCCGCCCGGGCAGTACAACGTCAGTGCGGAAAAGGACAAGCAGACGAGCAACACGCAGCCGGTGACGGTGCGCGTTGCGTCGCCCGCGGAAGCGCGTCTGGTCCTCGGCGCCGCCGGCCCGTCGAAGGAAACCGTCGCGAAGAACGCCGAGCTGAAGAAGCTGTTCGAGGACGGCGTCGCCGCGAGCCGCGCCGGGAATCACGACGAGGCGATCGCGAAATTCGAGCAGGCGTCCACGCTCAACCCGAACTGCTACGACTGCCAGTACAACATCGGCTTCTCGTACTCTCAGAAGAAGGAGTATGACAAGGCCGAAGCCGCCTATAAGAAGGCGATCGAGCTGAAGGCGGACTACGTCGAGGCGTACAACGGACTGGCGAACATCTACAACGCTGAGAGGAAGTTCGACGAAGCGGCGGCCGCCAGCGCGAAGGCGACGGAACTGGCCGGGTCGGCGCCGGGCGCGCTGGCAGGCGGCAACGCCGATGCCCTGTTCAATCAGGGCGTCATCCTCTGGAACGCCGGCAAGATCGCCGACGCCAAGAAACAGTTCGAGGCCGCCATCGCCGCGAAGCCCGACCACGCCGAGGCGCACTATCAGCTCGGCATGGCGCTCGTGAACGAGGGCAACCTGCAGGGCGCCGCGGGCGAATTCGAAAAGTACCTGCAGCTCGCGCCGTCCGGGCCGAACGCCGCAACCGCGAAGTCGCTCCTGGCGCAGTTGAAGAAGTAACCGACGGGAGGGGGCAGGACGGGCGGAATGCCCGTCCTGCCC
>DASQHH010000837.1:0-3075 GCA_035632195.1 Vicinamibacterales bacterium | reverse complement strand
GCGCGCGCGGATCCATCGAAGAGAATCTCCTTGAGGCGGTTCGGCTTCGCGAGAATCGCGGACCGCCGCTCGCGGATCGGCTCCAGCCTGGCGTTGAGCGCGTTGGCGAGCTTCGTCTTGACCTCGACGTCGCCTACCTTGCCTGCGCGGTAGCGCGCCTTGAGGTCCTCGACTTCAGCCGTGTTCGCATTGAAGGCATCGTGGTAGATGAACACCGGATTGCCTTCGACGGTGCCGGGGATGTCCGCGCGAACACGTTTCGGATCCGTGTACATCCGCATCACTTTCTTTTTCACGTCGTCCGCGGAGTCCGACAGATGAATCGTGTTGCCGAGGCTCTTGCTCATCTTCTTGTCGCCGTCGAGGCCCGGCAGGCGTCCGAACGGCGTCAGCAGTGGCTGAGGCTCGACGAGGACGTCAGTACCTCCGGTCCCCGCGCCGAACACGTTATTGAACCGCCGAATCGCCTCGCGCGCCAGCTCGAGATGCGCGACCTGATCCTCGCCCACGGGAACGAACCGGGCGTCGTAGATGGCGACGTCGGCCGTCTGCAGCAGAGGGTAGCCGAGGAACCCGATCGAGGAGAGGTCCTTCTCTTTCAGGTTCTCCTGCTGCTCCTTGTACGTGGGCACGCGCTCGAGCCACGGAACGGGCACGACCATCGACAGCAGCAGGTAGAGCTCGGCGTGTTCGGGGACCAGCGACTGGACGAAGAACGTGCTCTTCTCCGGATCGAGGCCGGCGCCGATCCAGTCGGCGACGTTTTCATAGGCGTAGGACGTCAGACGGCTCGTGTCGGCGAAATCACTCGTCAGCGCGTGCCAGTCAGCCACGAAGTAGAAGCAGTCGTACTGGTCCTGAAGGGGCACCCAGTTGCCCAGAGCCCCAACGAGGTGCCCGAGATGCAGCGAGCCCGTCGGCCGCATGCCCGAAACGACGCGTGCGCGGGAGCTCACTTTGCGGGCAGCCAGGAAACGATGAACTCGTAGGGAGGACCGACGAGCACCGTGAACGCGCCGGAGACGACGAGGACGAGAAGAATCAGGAAGCCATACGGGCGCACGCGGTTGAACGACCGCGCGGCAGACTCCGGGAGCAGCCCGGCGAGCACGCTGCCGCCGTCGAGCGGCGGGATCGGAATCATGTTGAAGACCGCGAGCAGCACGTTCAGGCGCATCAACTGACCGAGCATCGTCGCAATCGGCACCGAGATGTTCGTTTCGTTCAACGTCTGGGGCGACACCGGCACCAGCAGGAGGACGATCGCGGCCGCGAACGCAATCGCCAGGTTGCTGGCCGGCCCGGCCGCGGCGACCAGCATATAGTCGCGCCGCGGATGGCGCAGCTGCCGGATGTTGACGGGCACCGGCTTCGCCCAGCCGATGAGGAACGAGTTGCCGGGTTGCAGCAGCGCCGCGAGCGGCAGCACGACCGTTCCGATCAGATCCGCGTGCACGACCGGATTGAGCGAGATGCGGCCGAGCAGCCGGGCCGTCGAATCGCCGAGCCGATTCGCGGTCCACGCGTGCGCCGCTTCGTGAATCGTCAGCGAAAACAGCAGCACCGTGAACGCGATGAACACCTGCGCGACGCTGACGTGCACCGAAGGAGGTTATGTCCGACCCGCGAAAAACGCAAGGACGGCATCGGCCGTTTTCGCGCCGACGGCGGCTGCAAGCTCTTCGCGTGTCGCGCGCCGCACGCCCGCCAGGCTGCCGAACGTCGTGAGCAGCGCGCGGCGCCGCCGCGGTCCGATGCCGGGCACGAGATCGAGCTCCGAATGCAGGTCGCGCATCGTGCGGCGCGCGCGATGAAACGTCACGGCGAAACGGTGCGCTTCGTCGCGGATGCGCTGAACGAGCAGCAGCGCGGGATCCGTCGGCGCGAGGGCGATCGCGTCTTCGCGGTCGCGCGTATACAGCAGTTCTTCTTTCTTCGCGATGCCGACCGCCACGAGATTCGCAAGACCGAGCTCCTCGAGCGCCGCATACGCGGCGGACACCTGACCCTTGCCGCCGTCGATCAGCACCAGGTCCGGAAACGGCCCGCCGAGCTCGAGCAGCTTCCGGTAGCGTCGCAGCACCACTTCGTGCATCGCGGCGAAGTCGTCGGATTCCGGCGCCGTGACGCTCTTGATTCGGAATTTGCGGTAGTCCCCGCGCTTCATCCGGCCGTCCTCGCACACGACCATCGACGCGACCGTGTCGCTCCCCTGAATGGTCGAGATGTCGAAGCACTCGATCCGCCGCGGGAGCGCCGGGAGCGCGAGAACCTGCTGAAGCGTCTCGAGGGCGTCGTACTGCGCAGCGCGCGCCTGATTGAAACGTGTCGCGTAGGCGAGCGCCGCGTTGCGGTTCGCGAGGTCGACGAAGCCGCGCTTCTCGCCGCGCTGCGGCACCAGAATCCGGACTTTGCGTCCGGCGCGCCCGCTCAGCCAGCTCTCGAGCGCCTCGTGCTCGTCGGGCGCCGCGGGCACGTGCACTTCGGGCGGCGCGGCGCGCAGTTCGTAGAACTGCTGGATGCCGGCAGCGAGGACTTCGCTTTCACGCGATCCGACGATCGCGTCCTGCGTATTCAATTCAACCCGCTCGACGACGCGGCCGTGCCGGACCTGGAAGACCTGAAGCATCGCGCCGGCCGCGCCGATCTTGACGCCGAACACGTCGCGATGGCCCAGCTCCGCCGTCGCCATCTTCTGCTGGCGATCGTGGAGCGCCTGCACGGTGCGCATCGCGTCGCGCAGCTGCGCGGCTTCCTCGTAGCGCTCGCCGTCGGCGGCGGCGAGCATCCGCGTCCGCAGCGTGGTGGCCAGCTCCTCGTTCTTGCCTTCGAGGAACAGCTTCGTATCGCCCACCGCCCGGCTGTACTCCGCCTGCGTGCAGATGGTGTCGACGCACGGCGCGAGACAGCGCTTGATGTCGTACTCGAGGCACGGCCGTCCGCGCTTCCCGGTGATCACTTCGTTGCACGACCGGATGCCGAACAGCCGGTGCGTGAGCGCCATCGTCTTGCGCGCGAACGTCGCCGGCAGGAACGGACCGGCGTAGAAGCTGCCGTCGCGCTCGACCCGCCGGG
>DASQHH010000836.1:0-2108 GCA_035632195.1 Vicinamibacterales bacterium | reverse complement strand
GCGGCGGCCAGCTCCGCGGCGAGCGCAGCGGCCCATTCCTTCCAGGTGAAATAACCTGCGTCCGACAGCTTCACTGCGAGTGCGAAGGCCTGCGCCTGCCACGGCTCGGCGAACACCGGACCCTCTGAGTCGCGCGGGAGCGGCGGCAAGGCGGCCAGCTTCGACGGATCGACGTCGTGACTACGCGTGGTCAAGATACGGGTCCCACAAGTCGAGGTACACCGAATCGCGCGCGGAGGCGGCGTCGCCCCACAGCTCGCGCGCGGTGAATCGGACAGAGTACAGATGCTGCGGGTTCTCTCCGCGGCCGTGCGCGTGGCTGTCGGGAAAGAGGTGGACGCCGCGGTCGACGACGACCTCGCCCGTCTTCCCGCGGACGTATCGCGGCAGCCGCGTGTGGCCTGTCGGATGCATGTTGCGCGCGCGCACGCGGTGACCCGCTTTGAAGTGCGCGGTCGCCGGCGCGTCGCGGCGTGAGGTCGCCCGCAAGTCGACCATCGATGGGACAGCCGCGGCGGTCACCTTCGGCGTCGCGCCCGGGGCGCGCTGCGGGGCCTGTTGGCCGTCGACTTCGGCCGGCGTCGCCTGACCCGCTTCGACGACCGTCCGCGCCACGAGATCCACCCACTTCTCGTAGTACGTCATCCGCAGGTATTCGGCAGCCGGGATGCGCTCGATGCCGTGGCGGTGCGCGTCGAGGCACCACGCGCCGTCCCGCTCGCGCATGACGCGCGTGATCGCGTAGATGCGCCCTTCCCACGGATGATGGAACACCGGCTCGCGCGCCTCGCGCTCGAGCGGCCCCATGCCGTGCATGCCGCCCATGTCGTGGACGCCGTTCATCGCACGCTTCCTCCGGAGCGCGAGGCTTCAGCCGAGCGATGGCTGTCGACCTTTGCCGTGCCGATCATCGAGTCGCGGGTCACGAGATCCGCGAGCTGCTCCTCCGTCATGTGCTCCGTGCCGGCCGGCCGTTCCGGCAGCACGAGATACCGGATCTCGGCCGTGCTGTCCCAGACGCGGACTTCGATGCCGGCGTCGAGCTCCAGACCGAATTCCTTCAGCACGCCGCGCGGGTCGATGACGGCGCGCGATCGATACGGCGCGGACTTGTACCAGACGGGCGGCAGTCCCAGCACCGGCCATGGATAACACGAGCACAGCGTGCACACGACCAGGTTGTGGACCTTCGGCGTGTTCTCGAGGACGACCATGTCCTCGTCCTGATGCTTCGAGAATCCGAGCTCCGCGATCGCCGCGCCCGCGTTCGCCAGCAGGCGCTTCTTGTACGCCGGGTCCGCCCACGCGCGCGCGACGACGCGGGCGCCGTTGCGCGGGCCGATTTTCGTCTCGAAGGCTTCGACGATGGCGTCGAGCGCGGCGCGATCGACGAGGCCTTTGTCGACGAGCAGCGATTCGATGGCCTTCACGCGCAGCGCGATGTCGGCGGGTACCACCTGATGGTCGTGATCGTGATCGTGCCCGTCCTGCATGGTGTGTGCGTGCGGCGCCCCAGCGAATCCCGCCGCGCCCGCGGCCGCGCCCTTCAGAAACCCCCGCCGGTCGACCGAGCCGTCGTCCGCTTTCGTCATGGCGCGCCTCGTCGGGTAACTCTACTCCTTGTCGTGTTTTTGCCGGTACTCCTCGTCGGCGATGAGCGCGTCCTTGCGCTTGGCGATCTGGCGCCGGCGCGACTGCTTCGCCGCAGCCTGCCGTTTCTCCGCGGTGTCCACCGCGAAGGCCGACAGCAGGCGCTCGAGGTCCCTGGAGCCGCATGCCGGACAGGACGGTTCATCGCCGGGCCGGACCAGCGCTTCGAATTCATGGCGGCACTTGCGGCATTCGAAGTCAAAAAGGGGCACGAAACGGGACCTCCGATGACAATCCGAGACGATTTTAGGCGATGCCGAGACCCTATACTTACCGAATGCGAAGCGTCCTGTCCGCAGCAGCCGTGATCTGTGTCGTGACGTTGAGCCTGTCAGCGCAGCAGCCTGGCCGCCAGAGCGCGCAGCGCGACGGCGGCCCGGCCGCCCCGAAGCCCGCAGCCGTCCGTCCGGTGGCCTCGCACGCGACCCCAGCGGCGGCGGGCATGAGCAGCGAGGATC
>DASQHH010000835.1:0-9284 GCA_035632195.1 Vicinamibacterales bacterium | reverse complement strand
GACCGCCGGGGGGCCGGCTGGAGTGTTCTCCGTCGCGGCACCGGCTTCATTGGCGGCGGTCCGCACCGGCGTCCCCGTCTCGCCGGCTTCGATCTGCGCGTAGACGACTTTCGGGTTCGACCGCGACACGTCGAGCGCGATGCGGCCCCACGTTCCGGGCGGCAGTCCCTGGTTGCCCGACAGCTTCGTCCACACCTTGCCGGCGTCCGTCGTCTTCCACAGCGCGCTGCCGGGTCCGCCGCCGTTGAAGCAGCAGCCGCTCCGGCGACGCTGATAGCTCGCTGCGTACAGAATGTTCGGATTCGACGGATCCATGGCGATGTCGCTGAAGCCGGTGTTCCCGTCGATGAATTTCACGTTCGTCCAGGTCCGGCCCCCGTCCGTCGTCTTGTACACGCCGCGATCCGGATTCGGTCCGAACAGGTGGCCCGGCACCGCGACGTAGACGGTCTCCGGATTCTTCGGATCGATCACGATGCGCGCGATCGTCTGAGTCTCTTTCAGGCCGATGTTCGTCCACGTCCTGCCGCCGTCGGTCGTTTTGTAGATGCCGTCACCGAATGACGAGGTCTGCCGGTTGTTCGCCTCTCCCGTGCCGACATAGACGATGTTCGGGTTGGTCGGATGAATCGCGATGTCGCCGATCGAAGCCGTCCCGTTGGTCTCGAACACCGGCTCGAACGTCGTGCCGTTGTTTTCGGACTTGAACACGCCGCCGACGGCGTAGCCGACATAAATGATGTTGGGATCGCTCTCCGACACCGCAATATCGTCGATGCGCCCCCCCATGCTCGCCGGCCCGATCGATCGGAAATGGAATCCAGAGAGCAACGGGTCGTCGGACTGGTTGATCGGCCGGCGGGCCGTCTGCGGGCTCTGGCCGGTCGTCGAAGCCACGAACAGCGGTGCCACAAGCAGCGCCGGCAACGCTAACCGCACGAAACGGAAGGATTTGAACATTGACGTCATGACGGCTCCAAATGAGGAATCTTACAACCGACACGCACGTGCCGATGTCTGTGCCGGGGTCCGAGGTCTCTCTGAGGTGTCTCAGACCCCGGGCGCTGCGCGCCAGTGCTCGCGCGCGATTGCGTAGCGGATGACTTGTTCGCCGGGCGGGGCATCGGGGTCATGTCCGGCGCCGGTGAACCGAAAACCGGCCTTCTCGAGCACACCGATCGAACCGGGCAGCGACGGCAGAGTCTGGCCGATGACGGTCCGCACGCGCGCGTCCGCAAACGCGAACGCCAGCATGCCGCGAACGGCTTCGGTCGCGTAGCCGCGGCGGCGGCGCTCAGGCACGATGGAATAGCCGAGTTCGACCAGGCCGTCGGCGTCGGGCGCCCCCTTGAACCCGCCGGCCCCGACGAGCACCGGCCGCGCGCCGGAGATGCGCTCGAGAAAGTAGTAGAAGCCCCATTCCGCGTCGGACGGATGCTTGAGCAGCCAGTTGAGCGAGTAGTTGACGGCGTCGGCGTCGTAGAACTCCGGCGGCCAGCCGTCGGGCACATCACAACGGAGCGCCGCCGCCAGCGCCGCGCGGCCCTCGAGTTCCGCCCGCAGCTGCTTCTCTTTCGCCAGAGCAAGATCGAGGCGCGGCGTTCGAATCATCGCCCGCCTAAAGGCTCGCGCTCCCGGGCTCGCGCTCCCGGGTTGTCGTGACCTTGAGGTCGCGGATGATGCCGTCGTGCAGGTCGTAGATCCATCCGTGGATCGCGACGGCGGTGCCGCGTGTCCATGCATCGCGGACGACCGCCGTCTGCGCGGCTGCCTTGACCTGATCGACGACGTTCAGCTCGCACAGCCGCCGCCAGCGCGCGGTGTGATCCGCCAGCCGCTCCAGCTCCATCGCGTGCGCCGATCGCACGTCTCTCACGTGCTGGACCCAGCGGTCCACGGGGCCGTGCAGTGTCGACGACTGCAGCGCAGCGTCGACGCCGCCGCAGCCGTAATGGCCGCAGACGATGACCTGCTTCACGCCGAGCACGTCGATCGCATACTGCAGCACGGCCATGCAGTTCACATCGTCGGCCGACACGACGTTGGCGATGTTGCGCTGGACGAACATTTCCCCGGGATCGAGGCCCACGATTTCGTTGGCCGGCACGCGGCTGTCGGCGCAGCCAATCCACAGATAGTCGGGCTTTTGAATGGCGCACAGGCGCTCGAAGAATCCTGGATCGCGGCGCGTACGGTCCGCGGCCCACGCGCGGTTGTTCTCGAGAAGTTTGGACAGCATCAGCGATTCTTCGCGGCGACGAGCATGTGCAGGAGCACGTCGTACTGGCGCGCCGTCACGGCGCGTCCGTTCGCCGCAGCCGAGCGCTGCGAAAACGCCGGCCCGCCCGGTGGCACGCCGACGTCGGTCTTGTGCGCGACGACCATGTCGAGCTTCGGAACGACAGTGATGTACTGGCCGCCGACGCCCCATGCGGTGAAGGCGCCGGCGAGGGGATCGCTCTGGTCCGCTGCATCCCACACCCACCAGAGACGGCCGTAGCCCCAGCGGCCCGCGGTCGGCGGCGAGTCCTCGAACGTCTGGTCCATCTCCGCCCACGGCGAGACGAGCGTCGTCGTTCGCCGGATCCAATCGGCGGGCACGACCTGACGGCCGCGCCAGCGTCCGCCGCGCAGCGCGAGCAGGCCGACGCGCGCCATGTCCCGCGTCGACAGCCAGATCGGATACGCCTGAATGCGCGACGCCGCCGCATCTCCGTTCTTCACCTGTCGTCTGCGATCGAAATCCTGCATCCCGAGCGGACCGGCCAGGTCGGCCTCGAGCGCGTCGTAGATGTCGCGGCCCGTGAGCCGCTCGAACACGGCGCCGGCGGCGTTGAAGTCCCAGTTGTTGTAGAGGTACCGCGAACCGGGCGATACCGATCCGCGTGGCGGCGCGTGCGCCAGATCGTCGCCGCCGTTCGACGCACGGTGATAGACGCCTGACCGCGCCATCAGAAGATGATCGACGGTCGCGCCCTGCTCGATTGGCAGGAGCCCTCCGACGTCGGTCAGGTCGAGGTCCTCGAGCGTCCGCGACAGTCCAATCGTTCCGTTCTCGACGTATCGGCCATAGAGCAGCGACAGGACGCTCTTTCTCCCCGACGCGAGATAGCTGACATGCGCCGGATCGCCGTAGGTCAGCAGCGTCCGGCCGCCGACGAGGACCACGAGGGCGGTCGTGTCGAGCGTCGCGGTCCACGCGCGCGCGGCGTCGAGCCGGGCGGCCGAGAAGCCGACCGATTCCGGCCGTTCGATTGATTCCCAGCCGGCGCCTGGAAACACATCGGCCGCGGCCTGCGCGCGAAGCAGCACGGACGCCATCGACAGGAGCGCGCAGATCGCGAACCGCTTCATTTCTTCCTCAGCGTCCGTTCCACGTACGAACGAATCGCGGCGATGGTCGCCGTCGATTCCCACGCCGCCAGGGCTTCAGTGTCGGGCGCGTGCATACGCTGCACGGCCGGCTCCCGCAGCCGGCGCTTGGTCAGCGCAAACGCGGTCGCCGGCAGCTTTGCCAGCCGCTCGGCGGCTGCAATCGCGTCTTGTTCGAGTCGGTCCGCGTCCACGGCTGCGTCGACCAGTCCGCTCCCGACCGCTTCGTCTGCTCCGGACGTGACGCCGCCGTAGATCCACTGCTGCAGCCGGTTCGGCGGCGCGACGAAGCGCATGATTTCGATCGGCACGACCGGGAACGGCACGCCGACGATCAGCTCGGGAATGCCGATGCGGCCCGGGCCGCGCGCCATCAGACGAAAGTCGGCCGCGCTCGCGAGGATGCATCCGCCGGCAATCGCGTGGCCGTTGACCGCGGCGACAACCGGCTTCTCGACGGCGAACACGGCCTGGAACGCGGCACCGAGCG
Source organism: Vicinamibacterales bacterium (assembly GCA_035632195.1). Classification (GTDB taxonomy): domain Bacteria; phylum Acidobacteriota; class Vicinamibacteria; order Vicinamibacterales; family CAVVIG01; genus DASQHH01. The sequence continues at coordinate 5,422 of DASQHH010000835.1, read as the reverse complement.
ACGGAAGAAAGCGGCGGACGTACTCGGCGCCGCCGTCGACGACGCGCAGGAGATCCACGCCGGCGGAAAAGATCTGAGCCTGGCCGATGACGACCATGGCCGAGATCGCCGCGTCCTGGCGGCATTCGGCGACGCGCGCCGCGAGCGCATCGCAGAACTCCGTGTCCATCGCGTTCGCCTTCCCGTGCGCCATTCGGAGAACGGCGACCGGCCCGCGACGTTCCACGTCAATCATGAAGTGACAGCGGAACCACCATGAACGTCTGCGGCTCGCCGAGCGGCGTGACGTCGTTCCCCACCTGCTTTCCGAGCTGCGCGCGGTAGCGGCCGGGAGTCACGAGCGGTCCCTGCTGCGGCCCGCGGCCTCCGCCACCCGCCCCACCTGGCACACCGGCCCCACCTGCCCCACCTGCCCTACCCGCCCTGCCGGCCTGCGGCGGCGGCGGATCGGCGCGCAGATTCCAGGCGACACGCCGCAGTCCCGCGCCTTTCGCGACGTCGAAGCGGCGCACCTGCTTGCCGGCGTCGTCGCTGATCGTCATGACGAGCTTGGCGTCCGCGGGCACGTCTTGTTTGAGACTGAACGTGAACACCGCGCCGTACGGCGGATTCGGCGCGGTCCAGTTGCCGCCCATCGCGCCGACGCCGGCGGCGCCGGCAGGCTGTTGACCGAGCAGCGGGAACACATAGGTATCCCGCAGCGAGAAGAGGTGGGCGTCCTCGCTGAGCGTCTGCGCCGTCATCTCGCGCAGCGGCGTATAGTCGTCGAGCACGTAGAAGCCGCGTCCGAAGGTGGCGATGACGACGTCGTTCTCGCGGCGCTGAATCGTGACGTCTCGCACCTGCGCGACCGGCATGCCGCCCTTCAGCTGTACCCAGTGTCCGCCGCCGTCGACGGTGGTGAACAGCCCGAACTCGGTCCCGGCGAACAGCAGGTTCGGATTGACCTGATCCTGCGCCACCGCCCAGACATCGTGGCGATCCGGCAGATCTCCCGCGATCGACGTCCACGTGCGTCCGCGATCGGTGCTCTTCATCAAGTACGGCTTGTAGTCGCCGCGCTGCCAGTTGTTGAACGCCGCGAACACGGTGTTGGCGTCGCGCGCTGACGGCTGAACGTCCGAGACGTAGGTCCACTGCGGGACGCCCGGAAACTGTTCCACTTTTCTCCAGTTCTTGCCGCCGTCCTCCGTCACCTGCACGAGCCCGTCGTCGGTCCCCGCGTAGATCAAGCCCTCGAGCAGCGGCGATTCGTCGAGCGAGACGATGTTGCTCAGGGCGGTCGTCGCCTGGTTGCGCGAGATCGCGTCCGGCCCCCACACCTTGCCCATGATCGGGATCTCGTCGCGATTCAGATTGCGCGAGAGGTCGGGGCTGATCGCCGTCCAGGTATCGCCGCGATCGTCGCTGCGGTACACCTTGTTGCTCGCCCAGTACAGCCGCCGCGAGGAATGGGGACTGATGATGTAGGGCGCGTCCCAGTTCGTGCGATCGCCTTCACCGCGGCCGCCGCGTCCTCCACGACCGAGCTGAAACCCGCGGCCCTCGTCACCTGCCCCACCTGCCCTGCCCGCCCCCTCGTCACCTTCTTCCGGCGCCGGGGCGGCGGCCTGCCGCGGACGGATGTTCTTCACCTCGCTCGTGCGCAGATCGAGCCGTGTGATCGCGCCGCCCTGCGACTGCGCGTATACGATGTTGGGATCCTCGGGATCGACGCGCGCCTGGAATCCGTCGCCCCCGCCGACGATCTGCCAGTCGCTCGTCCGGATGCCCCAGCGGTTCTGCGTGCGCGACGGCCCGCACTCGGACCAGTTGTCCTGCGCGCCTCCGCAGACGCGGTAGAACGGCTTCGAGTTGTCGACGGCGACGCGGTAGTACTGCGTCACGGGGATGTTCGCGAAGAAACGCCACGACTTCCCTTCGTCGTAGCTCTCGTAGAGACCGCCGTCGTTGCCGACGAGCATGTGGCGCGGGTTGCCCGGGTCCCACGCGACGACGTGGTGATCGACGTGCATCCCCTGTCCTTCGAATCCGGCGCGCTTGAACGTCTTGCCGCCGTCGATCGAGACCTCGAGATTGGTGTTGACCGACCAGATCGTGTCCGGCCTGCCCGGGTCCACGAAAATCTCGAAGTAGTACTGCGGGTCGCCGCCGCGATAGATATCGTCCTGCTGCGCGCCGCCGGTCGGGCCGCCCCCGCCGCCCGGGCCGCCCCGTCCGGGCGGAGGCGTCATATGGCCGATCCTCGACCAGCTCGAGCCGCCGTCATCGGACCGATAGAAGCCGGCCTCTTCGCGCTTCGCGTTGATCAGCGCGAACACCGTCGCCGGGTTTCTGCGGCCGTCGGTCGCGAGCGCGATTCGGCCCATGTCGCCTTTCGGCAATCCCTTCGTCAGCTTTGTCCACGCTTTGCCGGCGTCGGTCGTCTTGTAGATGCCGCCCTCGGGACCGCCGCCGATCAGCTGTCCGACCGCGCGGCGCCGCTGATAGGCAGAGGCGTAGACGATGTCGGGATTCTTCGGATCGAACGCGAGGCTGTTCGCGCCGGTGTCGGCGCTGATCGTCAGGCTCGCGGTCCATGTCCGGCCGCCGTCGGTCGTCTTGTAGACGCCGCGCTCGCCGCCGGACGAAAACAGCGGCCCCTGCGCCGCGACGTAGACGACGTTCGGATTGCGCGGGTCGATGAGCATCGAGCCGATGTGCTCCGACGAGGCGAGGCCCATGCGCTTCCACGTCTTCCCCGCGTCGGTCGACTTGTAGACGCCGTCGCCGAAATGCGCGCTGCGCTGGCTCGTGTTCTCGCCGGTGCCGAGCCACACCACGTTCGAGTCCTTCGGATCGATCGCCACGCAGCACAGCGTGAACGATCCGCCGTCGTCGAACACCGGCGTGAACGTGATGCCGCGGTTCGTCGTCTTCCACAGTCCGCCGAACGCGCTCGCGACGTACCACACGCTCGGGTCCTTCGGATCGATCGCAACGTCCTGGATGCGTCCGGTCGCGAGCGCGGGGCCGATGCCGCGCAGCGCGAGGCCCTCGAGCGCGCTGGACGTCAGTCCGGATCCGGATGATTGAAAGGCGCCGACGCCCGCCGTCGCGGCGAGCAATGCAATGAGGAAGAAGGAGCGCGCAGGCTTCAGCCGAGCGGACAGACGTTTCATAAGCTGCGCATTCTACGTTATCTGGACATCATCGCCTGGCGCTCGAACGCGCCGACGTCTTCGAAGTATTTCAGCGCGACGGCCCGCTGCTTCGGGTTCGTATAGATTTCGGCAACCGGCCGTTCGATGACGCTCGCGATGGCAGCTGCGACCTCGTCGGCTGTTTGAGATTCGGTCGCCGGCGGAATCGGCGGCGACCCGCCGAGCGCGTTGCGCTGGAAGTCGGTGGAGACGAGACCGGGCATCACGAGCGTGACGCTGATGCCCGGGTGCGTGCGCGCGAGATCGACGCGCGCGTTCGCGGTTATGGCGTTCAACGCCGCCTTCGCCGCGTTGTACGCGGACCGGAACGTCGCGAACGGAACGCGGCTGAGAAACGACGACACGTTGATGACGTGCCCGGCGCCTCGGTTCTTGAAGTGCGGGACGATGGTCTGCATGCCGTAGAGCGCCGACTTCACGTTGACGCTCATCATCAGATCGAAGTCCTCGTCGGTGAGCTCGAGGGCCGGCCTCGTGATGCCGCGTCCGGCGTTGTTGATCCAGACGTCCACCGATCCGAACCGCTCGATCGCGCGATCGCGCAGCCGCTCGACGTCCTGGCGCCGCGTCACGTCGGCCGGCACCGCAATCACGTCGGCGCCGGATCGCTGCGCAACGTCATGCAGTTCCGGTTCTCGGCGCGCGGCAAGCGCGAGCCGATGTCCGGCGGCGCCGAGGCGGACGGCGAGCGCCGCGCCGATGCCGCCACTCGCGCCCGTGATGACGATGGTCCGCGTTGAAGACATATCCGGCGATTATACTGACCACGTGAAAGCCTTGCGGGGCGCCGCGCTGGGGTTCGTGCTGTCGATCGTCGGCGCCGGCGCACAGCCTGCTCTCGAACCGATCACATACACCGTCCATTTCGACGTCGACGCGCGCGTCGTCGCCGTCGACGCGACGTTCCCTTCATCCGGGCGCGCGTCGGTCGACTTGATGATGCCGATCTGGTCGCCCGGTTTTTATCGCGTCGAGAACTATGCGACGCGCATCCGCGAGTTCGCGGCGAAAACGCCGGAGGGCGCGCCGCTCGCGGTGGCGCAGACGGCGCCGAACCGGTGGCGCGTCTCGACCGGCGGATCGCCGGCCGTTGCCGTTTCATACCGCGCCGCCGCGACGGAACGGTCGGTGACGACCGACTGGGTCAGTCCCGACTACGCGGTCCTGAACGGAGCGCCGACGTTCATCACGCTCGCGGAACAGACGCACCGGCCGCACGACGTCCGCATCGAGCTGCCGAAGGAATGGAGCCGGTCGATGACCGGCCTCCAGCGCGCCGCGGACGGACTGCCGAACCATTACCGCGCAGCCGATTACGACGCGCTCGTCGACTCGCCGATCGTCGCCGGCAACCCGATGGTTCAGGGCTTTGATGTCGGCGCCAGCCATCATTCCGTCGTGGAAATCGGCGACGTCGGCGGATTCGACGCGGGACGGGCAGCCACCGATCTGCAGAAGATCGCCGAGGCGCAGTCGCGAATCTGGGGCGGCCTGCCATTCGCGACGTACGACTTCCTGCTCGTGTTCCGGCCGGGCGGCGGCGGACTCGAGCACTCGAACTCGATGCTCGCAACGACGCAGGCGGCGGCCACGCAGACGGCACACTACGCGCGATGGCTGAACTTCATCAGCCACGAGTATTGCCACGCGTTCAACGTCAAGCGGCTTCGACCGGTGGAGCTGGGACCGTTCGACTACGAGCACGAACCGCACACGACGGGCTTGTGGATCTCGGAAGGCTTCACGACGTACTGCGGCAATCTGGCCGTCACGCGGGCGGGGCTGACGTCGCAGGACGAGTTCCTCGCCTCGCTGTCCGCGCAGATCACCCAGCTGCAGAACTCGCCCGGGCGGCTGCGTCAGACGCTCGAGCAGTCGTCGCTCGACGTCTGGACGAGCGAAGGCGTGTCGGGCGTCAATACCAATGCGAACACCTCTGTCAGCTATTACGTCAAGGGGACGATCGTCGCGTTTCTGCTCGACGCGAACGTGCGCCGGGCGTCGAACGGCGCGAAGAGCCTCGACGATGTGATGAGACTCGAGCTGCAGCGGTACGGCGGCGAGCACGGGTTCACCGCGGAGGAATTCCGCCGCACGGTATCCGAGGCGGCCGGCTCTGATCTGTCGTCCTGGTTCGCGCGCGCGGTGGCTTCGACCCACGAGCTCGACTACGACCAGGCGCTCGATTGGTACGGCCTTCAATTCGCGCCGGGAACCTG
>DASQHH010000834.1:0-6886 GCA_035632195.1 Vicinamibacterales bacterium | reverse complement strand
CGATGTCGCCGATGAGCGGCATGGTGATTTTGCCGTCGGGCCGGATCTGGACCGACTGCGAGAGCTGCGCGTCCTTGTAGACCTCGATGCGGAGCTTGTCGCCGGCGCCGAGGTGGTAGTCGGTCTCGACGCTCGCCGCGAGGCCGGGTTTCTTGTCGTCCGCCTGGGCCGAGGCGACCGCGCAGCCGAGGGTGATGGCGAGACACGTAACGATCGATGTCGCTTTCATGGGCGTCACCTCAGTTCTGATCCGCGTTCGAATGCAGCCCGCCGCGCCAGTGGACGATCGGCCGCGACAGCGCCTGCCGCTTCAGCGATTCCGCGTCGACGGCGTGGGTCGGGTAGCACGCCGCGCCGACCGCGATGCGAAGAGCATTGGGGAATTCGTAGTTCTCGATGCGCGAGACGAGGCGGTCGATGACGCGCGCCGAGCTGTCGAAGTCGGCGTCGAGAAGGACGAGCGTCAGGGTGCCTTTGTCGGTGTGTCCGATGACGTCGGTGTCGCGCACCTCGCGGCCGACGATGTCGGCGACTTCCTGGAGCGTCCCTTCGTCGGCGGTGACCGTCATGCCTTCCCACTCGCGGCTGGTCTCGAGCGTCACCAGCGTCAGGAAGTTCTGCGATCGCACGGCGCGTTTGAGCTCGCTGTCCAGCACGAACTCGAACGCCCCCGGGGTCAACAGCTTGGAGTTGTCTTCGTAGAACGAGCCGGTGGTCATGACTACGAAGCCTTGTCGAGGCCGTTCTCTTTGATCTTGTAGAGGAGCGCCTTGTAGCTGATGCCGAGGATCTCCGCGGTCTCCTTCCGGTTCCACCGCGTGTGCTGCAGCATCTTGAGAATGAGCTCGCGCTCGGCCTGGCGCGCGGCTTCGCGCGAAATATCCTTGAGCGAGTAGTTGCCCGCTTCGGCGGAGGCGATGGCGAACGCCGCGGGCGTCAGGTGTACGGGCGCGCCGGCAGGCGCGGCTGCGGCCGCGACGCCGTGTCCGTTCGCCGGCTGCGCGACGCCGATCGACGAGGGGTGGGGAATGACCTGCGGGGGACGGCCGGCGGCCGCTGCGGCCGCCCGCCGGTTCGTCACCCGCTGCGCGGCCATCGCGAGGCCGTGGCTGATCTCCTTGCGGATCAGCGTCTCGCTGGCGAGCACGACCGCCCGCTTGATCAGGTTCTCGAGCTCGCGGACGTTGCCCGGCCAGTCGTAGTCCATGAACAGCCGCATCGTGTCCTGCGAGATGTCGGAGGTCGGCTTGTTGTATTGGACCGAGTACTTCTTGAGGAAGTATTCCGTGAGGATCGGGATCTCCTCGCGCCGGTCGCGCAGCGGCGGCAGGTGAATCGTGACGACGTTGAGGCGGAAAAACAGATCTTCGCGGAACTTGCCCTCGGCGACCGCCTGCTCGAGATCCTGATTGGTCGCGGCGAGCACGCGCACGTCGACGTGGACGTCGTGCTTGCCGCCGAGACGCGAGAACTCGCCGTCCTGCAGCACCTGCAGCAGCTTGGCCTGCAGCGCGAAGCTCATGTCGCCGATCTCGTCGAGGAACATCGTCCCGTGGTTGGCGAACTCGAACTTGCCGGGCTTGTGCTGGATCGCGCCGGTGAACGCGCCGCGCTCGAAACCGAACAGCTCCGATTCGAGCAGCTCGGTCGGAAGCGCCGCGCAGTTCACCTTCACGAACGGCTTGTCGCGCCGCAGCGAGGAGGCGTAGAGGGCCCGCGCGACAAGCTCCTTGCCGGTGCCGCTCTCGCCGCGCACGAGCACCGTGACGTCGGTATCGGCGACGCGGTCGATGAGATCGCGCACTTCGGCCATCCGCTCGGAGTGGCCGAAGAGCATGTTGTTGTGCGCCTGCGACTGCAGCTGCTCGCGCAGCGTGGCGACCTCGCGACTGAGCTGCCGCTGCTTCAGCGCGTTGTTGAGCGGCACTTCGAGATCGGTTTCGTCGAAGGGCTTGCAGACGAAGTCGGTCGCGCCGAGCTTCATCGCCTGCACGACGGTCGTCGTCCGCCCCTGGCCCGACAGAACGATGATTGGCACGTCGCGATCGATCTTCTTGAAGGCCGCCAGGGCGGCGAGCCCGTCCATCGCGCCCGGCATCACCACGTCGAGGATGACCGCGGCCGGCCGCTCCGCGTGGTACCGCTTCACCGCCTCTTCCGCATTGCCCATGGTGATCGCGTAATAGCCGCGGTCGGCGAGGAACGATCGCAGGAAGTTGCACATCGACAGGTCGTCGTCGACGACCATCACGTGCGGTTTGCCATTCATGAGTGATCCCATCTGTTTCGAATCAGCCGCGCTCGACACGGGGAGCTGTTGAGCAATGGCAATGCCACAGCGGTAAAGATGTCGCTTGATTGAGGAATTCCGCCGCGATCGGCGGATGAAGAATTGTTCCGAGGGAAGAGTGAGGGAAGGAAACTACTACTATTGCTTCCGCGCGATGCCACACTCCTTGATTTTGTTGAGCAGCGTCTTGTAGCTCACGCCGAGCTGTTCCGCCGCGCGGCGGCGGTTCCACTGCACCTGCCGCAGCGTATCTTCGATGATGGCGCGCTCGGCTTTGATCGCGGCGCTCTTCGCCACGTCCGCCAGCCGCGAGCCGGCAGGCGCCATCGCGACCGGTACCTCGGCCTCGACCGATTCGTCCGTCGCGTCGTCGGCGACGTCGGCCGTTTCGTCGAAGGTGGTCTCGACCGCGTCATCGCCGGCCGGGCTTCCGCCGCCGGGCCGCTCGTCGGTGGCGACGCCGCCGAGGGCGCCGGCCGCGCGCGCCGCGCCTGCGCCGGCGTACGCGTGCGCGCCCCGCGGCGCGCGCGTCATCTCGCGGACGACGAGCTGCTCGTCCTGAAGAATGACGATGCGCTTGATCATGTTCTCCAGCTCGCGGATGTTGCCCGGCCACTCATACCGCTGGAACAGCCGCTGGAGCGTCTCCGAGAGCTGACGAGCGGGGCGGTTGTACCGCCGCGCGTAGCGGTTCATGAAGAATTCGGTGAGGTGTGAAATCTCAGCGCGGCGCTCCCGCAGAGGCGGAACCGTGATCTCGATCACCTTGAGCCGGTAGTAGAGGTCTTCCCTGAACGCGCCCTCCAGCATCATCTGCTCGAGGTCGCGATTGGTCGCCGCTACCACGCGGACGTCGACGTTGATAGGCTTGTTGCTGCCGAGCTTGGTGAACTGGCCGTCCTGGAGCACGTGCAGCAGCTTCGCCTGGAGCGCGGCCTTCATCTCCCCGATCTCGTCCAGGAAGATCGTGCCGGTGTCGGCCTGCTCGAACTTGCCGACGCGGGTCGTCGCCGCGCCCGTGAACGCGCCCTTCTCGTGGCCGAAGAGCTCGCTCTCGAGGAGCTCAGCGGGGAGCGCCGCGCAGTTCACCTTGACGAACGGCCGGTCGTTGCGCGGCGACCGCTGATGGATGGCCCGCGCGACGAGCTCCTTGCCGACGCCGCTCTCGCCGCGAATCAGCACCGTCACGTCGCTGTCGCACACCTGTTCGATGACGGTGGCGATCGTCTGCATTTCGGGGCTGTCGCCCCAGAAGAGGAACGCGCGGTCCTGGTCGTCGCTCAATTGCCGGCGCAGTTCGGTGATCTCGGAAACGAGCCGCGTTTTCTCGATCGCGCTCTTGATGGCGGCGTCGAGCGCAATCTCGCCGAGGCCCTCCGGGTCGTCCGGCTTGACGACGTAGTCGGCGGCGCCGAGGTGGACCGCTTCGACGATCGTCGACGCGTGTTCCTTGCCCGACAGCATGATCGCCTGCAGATCCGGCTTCGCCGATTTGAGCGCCCGCAGCGTCTCGAGGCCGTTCATGCCCGGCATCATCACGTCGAGCAGCACGATGTCGGGCGGATCGCCGGCTTTGATCGCAGCCAGCATCTCGTCGCCGCGCGAATAGGATCGCGTTTCGTAGCCGCGAAGCGACAGGAAGGTGCGCAGGTAGTTCGCGAAGGCTGAATCGTCGTCGACGATCGCTACGAACGGTTTTTTCAACGGCCTACTCCGTCAGGGGTATGCGAACGATCGCCGATCCGCGCGCCCGGGCCTCGCCATCCGCGGAGGAGCCCGGGGCGCCGGGGGACCAGAGGGCCCCGCCGTGACCTTCGATGACGCGGCGCGCGAGCGGCAGCGCGAGCCCGAGGCCGCCGCGTCGCTCATCGAACACGGAACGCTCGCGCTCGTATGCGGTCTGTACGCTGTTTTCGTCTGCAACGACGACAACGGCGCAGGTCCTGCCGTCGACCACCGTGCGGCGGCGATCGACGACGACCAGCGTTGGGCCGCCCTTTTCGCGCAAAATGGCCCGCAAAACCGCAGAAAACGCGTCGCGCAATCGCTTCGCGTCTCCCGTCATCTCCGCGCTCGCCTCGCCACGGACATTCACCTGGACCTCGCGATCTCTGCCTTCTTGCACATGCTCGGCCACATCAGACACGAGAGCGAATAGATCCAGCCGCTCGCGGTTCAAGATCAGGGCGCCAGAGTCCAGCTTCCCGATGTCGCTGAGCTCGGCAATGATGCCGACCAGGCGGGCGCACGACTTCTCGGCCTCTTCGATCATCTTGCGGTGCCGGTCGCTCAACGCCTCGCCGTCGCGCTGGAGCATCCGCAGGTACCCGCCGACGACGCTGGCGGGCGTGCGGAACTCGTGCACGGCGAGGGACAGCAGCGGTGGGTAGGATTCAGTGGATGAGGTAGTCATGTCGCCGCACTCAGCGGACTAGAAGTCTACGCCAATTGGGAAATCGCGTTCCGACTCGCGCAGTGCGGCGCGGCGGTTTTCCAAAGGATCTGGCGCGATCGGGCGGCGGCACATCCCTTGAACGTTCGAGCTGAAGAAAGACGTCGAGGTCGTTGGAACGGATCGAACAAGATGCGCAGACTACGGAAAAGATATCGAGTCTCACTTCTCGCCGCGATCGTTGCCGCGCTGATCGTGCCGGTCGGCTACGCGCTGTCGGCCGACTCGGCGCCGCTGCACGAGCGTCCGGAAGCGGCCGCCCATCAGCCGCTGCAGATGCCGGCCGTACCAGACGCCGCGAAACTCCTCTTTGTCGGGACGTCGCTCTTCGGGCTTGCCGCCGCCGTACGAAGAGCCCATTAAGTGGCAGCAGGCCTACAAGCTTGAGCGCTCGGCCAAGGGCGCACGCGGCGGATGTCCGCGCTTCGCCCTGGCCGGCGCCTCGCGACCCCCTTTTTACGCGACACTCTATAATGTTGTGAAACCCTCTACAGGTGTCCGGCATCAGAATGAGTGTCTATGCTGATTAAGCGACCGGCAGACATCCGCAGCTCCGAAATCACCGACAGGAAGCTGTATCTCAACCGCCGCGAGTTCATCCGCGCCGGCAGCATCGCCGCCGCAGGAGCCGGCGTCCTCGGCGCCGAAGCGCTGGTCCAGGCGAAAGGCGCGCCCCACGGGCGCAAGCTCGCTGGCATCAAGAAAGGCGTGGTGACGGCGCCGGGCGAGAAGATCAACGCCTGGGAAGACATCACGAGCTACAACAATTACTACGAGTTCGGCCAGGACAAGGACGACCCCGAGCGCAACGTCGGGAAGTTCAAGAGCGAGCCGTGGACGGTCACGGTCGAGGGCGAGTGCAACAAGAAAGGCGTGATGAACCTCGAGGACGTCCTCAAGGGCGAGACGCTCGAGGAGCGCATCTACCGGCACCGCTGCGTCGAGGCCTGGTCGATGGTCATTCCCTGGATTGGATTCCCGCTGGCAAACTTCATCAAGAAGTGCGATCCGACGGCGAAGGCGAAGTTCGTCGAGTTCACGACCAAGGCCGACAGCAGTCAGATGCCCGGCCTGAGGTCCGACATCCTCGACTGGCCGTATCGCGAAGGCCTGCGCATGGACGAAGCCATGCACCCGCTGACGATCCTCGTCGCCGGTCTGTACGACGAAGTGCTGCCGGCGCAGAACGGCGCGCCGCTGCGCCTCGCGGTGCCGTGGAAGTACGGCTTCAAACACATCAAGTCGATCGTCAAGGTGCGGTTCGTCGAGAAGCAGCCGCTCAACACGTGGCAGGAACAGAACCAGGCGTGGTACGGCTTCTACTCGAACGTGAATCCGACCGTGAATCCGGTCCGCTGGAGTCAGGCCACCGAACGCCGCATCGGCGAGTTCTTCATGCGCAAGACGCTGATGTTCAACGGCTACGGCGATCAGGTGGCGAGCATGTACAGTGGAATGGACCTCCGCAAGAATTACTAAGGCGGTCAAGCCGCTCGTTTTTCTTGCGTCGCTCGGTCCTGTGGCGTGGCTCGTGTGGGCCGCGTTCACCGGCAACCTCAGCGCCAATCCGCTCAGCGACATCACGAATGAAACCGGAGTCTGGACGCTCCGGTTTCTCTGCATCACGCTTGCGATCACGCCCCTGCGCCGCGTGACCGGCTGGAACGCGGCGATCCGTTTCAGACGGATGGCTGGGCTCTTTGCGTTCTTCTTCGGCACGCTCCATTTCCTCACTTATGTCATCGTCGATCGCTTTGCCGGCCTCGATCCCGACAGCCGCAGCGCCGTGTGGGTGACGCTGCAGAGCCTGTCGGCGTCGGTCGTCGACGACATCGGCAAGCGCCCCTTCATCACGATCGGATTCCTCGCGTGGACGACGATGGTGCCGCTGGCGCTGACCTCGACTGCGGGCATGATCCGCCGCCTCGGCGGGAAGGGCTGGAACCGTTTGCATCGCCTCGTGTACGCAACGGCCGCGCTCGGCGTCATCCATTACTGGTGGCTGGTCAAGGCCGACGTCAGCCGCCCGCGGACATACGCGCTCGCGGTCGCCGTGCTGCTCGCCGCGCGCCTCTACTGGGCGCGCCTCAAGGCGTCAGCCATCGAGGCACCATCGCCAGTTCTACATTCCCACCGCTGAGAAT
>DASQHH010000833.1:0-5564 GCA_035632195.1 Vicinamibacterales bacterium | reverse complement strand
CCCGCATCTTCGAGACGAACCCGCTGAAACGCTGGACGCGCAACATCGCGTCGCCCGCCAACTACGCCGACTGGCAGAAGCGCAACACGGTCTTCACGGACATCGCGGCGTACGAACAGTTCAACAGCACAGGCAGCGGCGCGGCGGATTCGTTCCTCACCGGCCAGGGCGAACCGGAGGGACTGAAATCGCTCGGCGTCAGCGGCAATCTGTTCCGGACGCTCGGCGCGGCTCCCCTGCTCGGACGGACCTTCGCGGACGACGAGGCGTACCAGGGCAAGGATCGCGTCGCGGTTCTCAGCTATGGGTTATGGCAGTCCGCATTCGGCGGCGACCCCGCCATCGTCGGCAGGACGATTACGCTCAACGGCCGGACGTTCGAGGTCGTGGGCGTGATGCCGCGCGCGTTCTTCTTCCCCGGCCGCGACGTCCAGATCTGGATTCCGTTCGGCTATCCACCGAGCACCTTCGTCCAGAGCCGGCGGCCGCACTGGCTCGGCGTCGTCGCGCGCCGCAAGCCGGGCGTCACGCTGGAACAGGCGCAGCAGGATATGAACGCGATCGCGGCGTCGCTCGAGCGCGAGTATCCCGACACCAATACGAAGATGGGCGTGCGCCTCGAGGGCTTTCACGACAGCCTCGCCTATGAGGCGCGCCCGGCGCTGCTGATGCTCTGCGGCGCGGTCGCGCTCCTGTTCGTGATCGTCTGCGTGAACATCGCGAACCTCCAGCTCGGGCGCGGCGCCAGCCGGATGCGCGAGCTCGGCATCCGCCGCGCGCTCGGCGCGGGCCGCGGACGTCTGGTCCGGCAGCTCGTGACGGAGGCCGCCGTCCTGTCGGCGATTGGCGGCGCGCTCGGCCTCGCCCTGGCGACCGGCGCGCATGGGCTCCTGCTCCAGCTGGCGCCCTCCGCCGTGCCGCTCTTCGCCACCGTCGCGCTCGATCGCACCGCCGCGTGGATTGCGGCCGCGCTCACGCTCGCGGCGCCGATCGTGTTCGCGATCGTCCCGGCGCTCGTCGGCACGCGGACCGACGGATTGACGGAGCGCGCCGGCTCGGGCTCGCGCCAGGCCGGCCTCCTCCGCAGCACGCTGGTCGCCGGCGAAGTGGCGCTGTCGATCGTCCTCATCGTCACGGCGCTGCTGCTCGTCCGCAGTCTGATGCAGCTGCAGCAGGTGGATCCCGGCTTCAAACCCGATCATGTCTCTGCGTTCACGATCACGCTGCCCGGTGCGCGCTATCCGGACAACGCCGTGCGGCTGAAAACGATTCTGGCCGTCGATCAGCGGTTGTCGGCGCTGCCGGGCGTGGAGGCCGTCGGCGCCTCGAGCACGATTGCGCTGCGCGGCTACACGTGGACCGGCGATTCGACCGTCGAGGGACGCGCACCAACCGACTACGAGCGCGAGCTGCGGCACGAATCGGTGCTGCCGGGATACTTCCGTGCGATGGGGATTCAGTTACTGGGCGGCCGGATGCTCGACGACCGCGACGTCCAGGGACAGCCTCTCGTCACGATGGTGAACAAGGCGCTCGAGACCCAGTACTTCCGCGGCCAGCCCGCAGTCGGCAAACGCATCACGTTCGGGCGCCCGCAGGACAACGGCCCATGGGTGACTATCGTCGGCGTCGTCGCCGACGGGAAACAGGACGGCCTCGACAAGCCCGCGCAGCCCGAAGTGTATGTGCCGTTCGCGCAGCAGATGCAGAACCCCGTGACGTTCGTCGTCCGGGCGCAGACCAGCGCCGACGCGACCGTCGCCGCGGCGCGCGCCGCAGTTCAGGCGGTCGACAAGGACCTCGCCCTGACGGACGTCACGGCGCTCTCGGACCTCGTGCACGATTCGACCGGCGACGAGCGCTTCCGCACGACGCTGCTGTCAGGTTTTGCCGCGGTCGCGCTGTTCCTCGCCGCGCTCGGAATCTACGGTGTGCTGGCCTACTCCGTGGCACAGCGAATGCGCGAGCTCGGCATCCGGCTCGCTCTCGGTGCGCAGCCGGCGTCGGTCTTCCGCATGGTCGTGCGCGAAGGCATGCGGCCGGTGGCAGCCGGCGGGTTGATCGGCCTGGCCGCCGCCTTCGCCTCCGGCACGCTGATAAAAGCGCTGCTCTTCGGCGTCGCTCCGATCGACCCCGCGACCTACGTCGGCGCGGTCGCCTCGTTGACAATCACGGCAGCCGTTGCGTGCGCGGTGCCTGCCATTCGAGCGACCCGCGTCGATCCGCTCGTCGCGCTCCGTGACGAGTAGGTGAATTGCGGATTCGGCGATTTCACGACGCTGCGAGTTCTTCTTCGAGGAGCTGCTTCTTGTGCAGCTCCGCGTACAGCCCCTTCTGCGTGATCAGCTCGTCGTGCGTGCCGCGCTCGACGATGCGGCCGCGGTCGAGGACGAAGATGCGGTCGGCGTCCTTCACCGTCGAAATGCGGTGCGCGACGATGATGGACGTCCGTTCGCGCATCACGCCCCGCAGTCGCGCGAGGATCTCTTCTTCGGTATAAGTGTCGACCGCCGACAGCGCATCGTCGAGGATCAGGATCTTCGGGTCGATCGCGATCGCGCGCGCGAGGGCCGTCCGCTGCTTCTGCCCGCCGGAGAGCGTGATACCCCGCTCCCCGACCATCGTTTCGTAGCCCTTCGGAAACTCGGCGACGTCCTTGTCCAGGCGTGCGACCGCGGCAGCGGCAAGGATCCGATCCTGCCGCTCGGCTAAAGCCTTCGCGCTCCGGTCGTCACCTGCCCTACCCGCCCCCTCCATCGCGTCAAGCCCGAAGGCGACGTTGTTCGCCAGCGTGTCCGAGAACAGGAACGGCTCCTGCGGCACGAATCCGATGGCGCCGCGCAGCGTGGCCAGCGGCAGCTCCCGGACGTCGACACCGTCGACGAACACCGCACCCGCAGGCGGATCGTGCAGCCGCGCCAGCAGCGAAATCAGCGTCGACTTGCCCGAACCGGTCATGCCGACGAACGCCACCGTCTGGCCCGCGTCAATCGCAAGCGAGACGTGATCGAGCACGATCGTTTCGCCGAACCTGAACACCAAATCGCGAAATTCGATGGAACCTCGAACCCTGAAATCCGCAAACGGCAATCCGCCCCTCGACTCGCCCGTCATCTCGCGCTCGCTCGGGGCGCCCTGAGCCGGTCGAAGGGCGCAATCCGCAATGGCAGGTGCAGTCTCGAGGACCTCGAGCATGCGTTTCCAGCTCGCCATGCCGCGCTGGATCATGTTCGTCACCCAGCCGAACGCGATCATCGGCCAGCTGAGCATCATCAGGTACGAATTGAACGCGACGAACTCGCCGAGCGTGATGCGGCCCCGGATCACGTCGCGGCTGCCCAGCCAGACGACGAGCAGCGCGCCGAGGCCGAGGAAGAACGACATGCTCGGAAAAAAGAAGCCCTGGAGCGCGATCAGACCGCGATTGCGCGTCAGGTACTCCTGGTTGGACTTCCGGAAGCGCTCGAGCTCCGCGCCTTCCTGCCGGTACGCGCGCACCACGCGGACGCCGGAGAGCGCCTCCTGCGCGACGGCGCTGACGTCCGACAGCTGCGCCTGGATCTGCTCGAACCGCTTGTGAATCGCGCTGCCGAAGAACTTCACCGAGACCGATACGAACGGCAGCGGAATGAGCGACAGCAGCGTCAGCCGTGCGTCGATGGCGATCATCATCGTCAGCGCCACGGCGAACGTCAGCAGCGTGTTCGCCGAGTACATCACCGACGGGCCGATCATCATGCGGACGGCGTTCAGGTCGTTGGTCGCGCGCGACATCAGGTCGCCCGTACGGTGCGACTGGAAGTATCCGAGCGGCAGCCGCTGCAGATGCGCGAAGAAGTCGTTGCGCATGTCGTACTCGAGATGCCGCGAGACGCCGGTCAGGATGCGGCGCATCAGAAACCGGAACACGCCGCCCACGAGGCCGATCGCGAGCAGCAGGGACCCGTACTCGACGAGTTTGGCGCGCGTGACGCCGCGCGTAAGGTCGTCCACCGCGTACTGCAGCACCTTCGGCGCGGCGAGCGCGATACCGGTCGTCACGACGACGCAGACCAGCCCGAGGACGAAGTCGGTGCGGTAGCGGCGGACGTACTGAAGGAGCCGGCGGAACGGCGTGTGACGCTCGGCTGAAGCCTCGCGCTCCGGCATCGGCAATCAGCCCTCGACCAGCACGGGAACCGGCTCGTCCAGCGGCTTCGGCGGACGGACGATCGCGAGCAGGGCCAGCGCCAGGAGCGCGAGCAGCGCCGAACCGAAGAACGCGTACTGATACGTGCCGATGGAGTCGTGGATGCGCGAGCCGATCTGCGGCCCGAGCAGTCCGGCGAAGCCCCACGCGAGCAGCAGCAGCCCGTAGTTCGTCGAGAGATACCGCGTCCCGAAAAAGTCGCCGGCCAGCGCCGTGTAGACCGAGAGCTGCGTTCCGTAGCAGTAGTAGACGAGGAACAGGAACACGTAGAACAGCAGCACTTCCGCGCGCACGACGTAGAGCGTCGGCGTCGCGAGCATCGACACGACGATCATCGCGCGGAGCGTCGCCAGCCGCCCGAAGTGATCGGACATCCAGCCCGAGAAGAACCGGCCGCTCGCGCTGCCGACGGCTCCGACCGCAATCGCGAACGCCGCCACCTGCGCGCTCAGCCCCGATTCCCGCGCGAACGGCACCAGCTGGCTGATGACCATCGTCCCGGCGGTCGTTCCGAGCGCGTAGGCGATCCAGAGCAGATAGAAGGTGCCCATCGTAATCACCTGAGACGTCGTGACGTCCTGGTGATGCACCACGCGCCGCTTCGATGCCGCCGCGCTCAGCGGCGCGACGAAATCATCCGGCGGATCCTTCAGCAGGTACGCGCCGACCATCGTGAAGACGAAGAACAGACCGGCAAGCAGTTGAAACGTCGACCGCCAGCCGATCCGCGGAATCAGCCATCCGGCGAAGGGACCGAAGATGCCCGACCCGCCGGCGAAGATGCCGATCGCCAGCCCGTTGACGAGCCCGCGCTGGTGCGGAAACCATTTCGACCCGACGCTGATCGGCGGCAGGTATCCGAAGCCGAGACCGACGCCGACCATCACGCCCCACGTCAGGTACAACGTCGTCAGCGACGTCGTGAAGCTGGCCAGGAACAGACCGAGGCTGAACATCGCGCCGCCGAACGTCGCAATCGCGCGCGGGCCCACGCGGTTCTGGATGAAGCCGGCGAGCAGAAACGTCGACGCCAGCATGACCATGTCGATGGTCGGGACGAGCGAGGTCTGCCGGCGCGTCCAGCCGAATTCCCTTTCGAGCGGCGGCACGAACACGCTCCAGGCGTAATAGGTGCCGATGGCGACGTTCAGCAGCCCGCCGCCAACGAGCGCCGGCCATCGCGCAATCGGGTCGCGATTCATAAAGGAATCAGCATCGTATATCATCGGCCTCATGAAAACCGTGTACCTGCTGACGTTGACGGCGCTCCTCGCTTCAGTTTCCGGGATTCGCGCCGCCGAACAAACATGGACCGGACAGATCAGCGACAGCGCGTGCGGCGCCAAGCACGAAGAAGCCGCCGAGGGGCAGGGCA
>DASQHH010000832.1:0-6401 GCA_035632195.1 Vicinamibacterales bacterium | reverse complement strand
CGAAACCCGAAGATCCTCGGTCAAGGGCCGGTCCCGCTGCTGCACCGGATCGTCGACGCCATGGTCGACGGGTACCGGCCGGAGATGGACAAGCTGGAGGACCGTCTCGACGCGCTCGAGAAGCGGGTGTTCGATGCGCCGGACGCGAAGGTGCTGCGGCGCGTCCTCGACGAGAAGCGCCAGGTTGCCGGCCTGCGCCGCATCGTCACGCCGCAGCGCGACGTGGTCGCGCGGCTCGCCCGGCGGGAGTTCCTCGACGTCAGCACGGAGATGTCCTTCCGCTTCCGCGACATCTACGATCACCTCGTCCGCGTGGCCGACGATGCGCTGATCTTCCAGGACCGGATTACCGGAATTCTGGACGCGCAGCTGTCGAACGTCAGCAATCGGTTGAACGAGGTGATGAAAGTGCTGACGGTGGTCGCGACGCTGTTCATGCCGCCCACGCTGCTCGTCGGCGTCTACGGCATGAACGTGCCGCTGCCGCGGTTTCCCGGGAGCGACGCCGCGCAGTTCTGGTGGCTCGCGGCGATCAGCGCGGCCATGATGGCGGCAATGCTGGCGTGGTTCCGCCGCCGGCGGTGGATCTGATGGCGAAGATCCAGCGGCTGCCGGCGCAGCTGGCCAACCAGATTGCGGCGGGCGAGGTCGTAGAGCGGCCCGCGTCCGTCGTCAAGGAGCTCGTCGAGAACGCCATCGACGCCGGCGCGAGGCGGATCGTCGTCCACGTCGAGCTCGGCGGCAAGAAGCAGGTCCGCGTCGAGGACGACGGCGAGGGCATGGATGCGGAGGATGCGCGGCTCGCGATCGAGCGCCACGCGACGAGCAAGATCCGGCGTTCAGACGACCTTGCGGCAATTCGGACGATGGGCTTCAGGGGCGAGGCGCTTCCGTCGATTGCGTCGGTGTCGCATTTCGTGATCCGGACGCGCGAGCGGGGCGCCGTCAGCGGGACCGAGATCCGCGTGAACGGCGGGACGGTTGCGTCGGTGACCGAAATCGGCGCGCCCGAGGGCACGGCCATCGAGGTCAACGATCTCTTCTACAACCTGCCGGCGCGGCGGAAGTTTCTGAAGGCCGACGCCGCGGAGTCGGCGCAGGTGTCGAAGCTCGTGACGCAGCTCGCGCTTGCGCATCACGAGATCGGATTCGCGCTGACGAGCGCCGGCCGATCCGTGCTGCAGTGCCCGCCATCCGCGTCGCCGCGCGAGCGGCTGTATCAGTTGTACGGCGATCGCGCGGATCTGATTGACGTGCAGAAGAGCGCGGGCGGGCTGAAGCTTACTGGATTCATCGCGGCGCTGGCGGAGCAGGGCCCCACGCGAGGGCCGCAGAATGTGTTCATCAACCGCCGCATCGTCAAAGACCGCACCATCGCGCACGCCATCATCGATGCCTACAGCCAGGCGTCGATCAAGGAACGGAGCCCGGAGGTGCATCTCTTCATCGAGATGCCGCCCGAGGCCGTGGACGTCAACGTGCACCCGACGAAGGCGGAAGTGCGATTCCGAGAGCAGTCGATGGTGCACGAAGTCGTCCGGCGCGCGCTGATGGATGCGCTGGGGAAGAGCGCGGTGCCGCAGCTGCAGCTGAGCGCCGAATCCGCGTATGTGAGGGCGATCACGCCAGCGCTGCCGGGAGTGCTCGCGGGCGGAGTCTATCCGAGCCGCTGGATACCGGATGGGCGATCGCAGACGGAGATCTCCGCAGGTGGCGAGCTTGCTCGCCCCGTCGGCGGGAGCTCTCCGACGGAGACTGCCGGTCCTCGGCCGGAGCCAGCTCCGGCCCTACACTCGGCTCCTGACATCAAGCCGTTGATTCCGCTCGGCCAGTTCCGGGACACCTTCATCATTGCGGTCGACGCCGACGGCATCGCCATCATCGATCAGCACGTCGCCCACGAGCGGGTGCTGTTCGAACGGGTCATGGAGCGTCTGTCGTCGGGGCGTCTCGAGTCGCAGCGGCTGCTGGTGCCTCTGCTGATCGACCTGCCGCCCGCGGCGCATCAGGCGCTCGCCGCGCGTCGCGGAGAGTTGGAGCGGTTCGGGTTCGATCTCGAGGGCTTTGGCGGAAGCAGTGTCCGCGCGACCGCGGTGCCCGCCCTGCTCAAGACCGAGGATTGCTCGAAGGCGCTGCTCGCGCTCGCCGAGGATCTCGAGGGACTCGACCGCGGCGCACAGGTCCAGGATGCCTTGCAGCGCATCGCCGCGACGACGGCGTGCCACGCGGCCGTGAAGGCGAACTACCCGCTTACGTACGACAAGATGGCGCACATCCTCGAGGAGCTGCGCGCGACGGCATACTCGACTGTCTGTCCGCATGGCCGTCCGGTGATGTTGCGGCTTACGCGGCGCGAAATCGAGAAGAACTTCGACCGGATTTAGCGCGGACGGAGTACTGCTGTGCTGGGAACCGCCATCTATTTCATGGGCAGAGGAGCCCAGCTCCTCGGGATGTGGATGCTGATGGTCGATCTCTTCACCGCCGGGCCCATGGGGCCGAATCCCCGTCTGTTCGGCGCCGGCGTCGCCGTCTTTCTTGCCGGCTGGGGATTGACGAAGATCCGCAAGCGGTCGTAAACTGTCGTTCACGCTCCTGCGACAACTGTAAGAAGCTCAGCGCTTTCCAAGCGAAAGGGCCGTCTCGCATCCGCGAGATCGCAAAGCTGTAAGCCTCTGCCGCGCTTGTGCACGCGCCGCCGAGGATGGTTTAGCTGCCGAACTTGGAGTCAGAATGATCTCGCGGCGTCTCGTTTCGATCCTCTCCGTCATCGCCACCGCGGCCTGCTGCTTCACCGTCGCGATAGTCCACCAGCGCAGCCACGACCTGGTTTCGCGCGCGGCGTACGAGAAGGAGTTGCAGGCGCTCCGCGTCGAGATGCGCGCCGAAATCGATCGCACGCGCGGCAGCGAGCCCGCGGCGGTCCCCGCGGCGACGACCGGACGAGTGACCGCCCGGCCGGACGCGAACGGATCTCGTTCGCGCATGGTCGCCGAGATCAAGCAGGAACTGCAGAGCGAGATGGGACTGCTGCCGGTGCAGCTGCTGCGCGAGCGGCGCTCGAGCTTCGTCGAGCTCTATTCGTACGACACGCTCGGCAAGACGAACTACGGCACCGCAGGTTATCTCGGCCACGGCTACTTCATCACCGTGAAGCACGCGGTCGTCGCCCTCGGCGACGAGGACGGCCGCGCCTCCTCGCGGAAGATCACGTCTGTGAAGGTGGTGTATCAAGGGAAAGAGATCCCAGCAAAGATCGTCGATACGGGCGACGCCGACGTCGAGGTCCACAGCGGCGACTGGGCGATTATCAAGACGCGCGAGCTCGATCTGCCCTCGCTTCATCCGGACGCCAGCTTCCCGTACGACTTCGCCGACCCGATTTTCCGGCTCGGCAACGATTATTCGAAGGGGATCATTCTCTCGACGGGCTACGTCGGGCAGCGCACGGCGAACGGGCTGGTGACCTGTCTGACCGACGGACATCCCGGTGTGTCCGGCGGCGGCGTGCTGGATCAGCGAGGCGACCTGGTCGGCATTCCAATCGGCCGCATGCAGGGCGATTACCGCTTCTCGTTCATCCTGCCGATTCGTGGGGAGATGCTGCGGAAGGTGCCGAACTGGGAGCCGCCGCTGGCGGCGACCTCAGCCGTCGCCACCGAGCAGCAGCAGTAGGTCAGGCCTTCGCGGAGAAACTCGTCACCGCCTCGGCCTCGCTGTCGAACGTCTCGAAGACCGTCAGCAGCTTCGTGATCGCAAGCAGGTCCTTGATCCGCTTGGTCGTGTTCACGAGCTTCAGCGACCCGCCGGTCTTCGTCACCGCGCCGTACGCCTGCACGATTTCGCCGAGCCCCGCGCTGTCGACGTAGGAAACGTCGCCCAGGTTCAGCAGGATCTTGTGCCGTCCCTGCTGGATCAGGCTCCGCATTTTGTCCTTGAGCACCATGTCGCCGCCGTCGCCGAGCGTAATCTTGCCCGATACGTCCACCACGACCACATCCCCGACCGTCCGTTCCGCGATGTTCATCAGCGTCTCCCGATCCTCTGCGTAAGGGCGTCAGTATAATCCGGGGAACGACAGGAGCACGCGTGCGAGACTGGATTTCACACCTCGTTGCGGCGTCGGTCCTCGCAGTGGGAGTCGCCGCCTGTAAGGGCAGCGCGCCGGCGCCCAAGGCGCGCCCGCGGCCGTCGGACAGCCGCGTCAAGGCACTCGCCGACGCCTATCTGGCGGGCTACTTCGATCGCTTTCCCGAGACCGTCACGCAGTACGGCGTCCCCGGGCGCGCGCACGACAGGCTGACCGACAACTCGGCGGCGGCACTCAAGGACTGGGAGTCCAAGGAGGACGCCTGGCTGGCCGAAGCGAAGGCGATCGACGTGGGTGCAATCGAGGCGCCGCCGCTCCGCGCCACGTATGCGATCGTTCGTGAGGCGCTCGAGGGTTCCATCGCCACGCGCGTCTGCCGGTACGAGCTATGGACGGTCAGCCAGTTCGTGAACGGGTGGCAGGTACAGGACGGCTATCTCGTGACGATCCAGCCGGTCGGCACCGACGGCGCGCGGCGCGACGCCATCGCGCGCTGGAGCGCCCTGCCGCGCTACATCGACACCGAGATCGCGAACCTGCGCGAGGGTCTCACGCTCGGGTACTCCGCGCCGAAGGGCAACGTGCGCATCGTCATCGACCAGATGAAGACGCTCACCGACGGCCCGCTCGCCGATTCGCCGTTCGATTCGCCGTCGGTGCGCGACAAATCGCCGGCGTTCGTGAAGGAGTACGACGCCGTGGTCCGCGGCCAGATTGTGCCGGCGTTCAAACGTTACCGCGATTTTCTCGAGACGGAGTACCTGCCCGCTGCGCGCGACGCGGTCGCCGTGTCGGCAAACCCCAACGGCGCCGCGTGTTACGACGCGTCGGTGCGGTCGTTCAGCTCGCTGCCGATTGCCGCGAAGGACGTCCACCAGACAGGGCTGGACCAGATCGCTCAGATCGACGCCGAGACGAAAGCTATCGCGGAACGGTCGTTCCAGACCGGCGATGTCCGCGGGCTGCTCGAGCGGGTGAGGACCGGCAAGATGTATCTGTTCAAGAGCCGCGAGGACTTGATCGGCTACTCGCAGGCAGCGCTCGCGCGCGCCAAGACCGCGATCCCGAACTGGTTCGGACTGCTGCCGAAGGCCGACGTGGTCATCGAGCCCTATCCGAAGTTCCGCGAGAAGAACGGTCCCAATGAGTACAACCCGCCGGCGGAGGACGGCAGCCGTCCTGCGGTGTTCTTCATCAACGCGTACAAAGCCGAGACGAAGAGCCGCGCAGAAGCCGAGGCGACGGCTTTCCACGAAACAATTCCCGGGCACCATCTGCAGGGCGCCATCGCGCTTGAGCGCAAAGACATCCACCCAATCGGCCGCTATCTCGGAAACGCCGGCTACCACGAGGGCTGGGCGCTCTATGCAGAGCGATTGGCCGACGAGATGCAGCTGTATTCGTCCGATCTCGACCGACTGGGCATGCTGTCGAGCCAGGCGCTGCGCGCCGCGCGGCTCGTCGTCGACTCGGGACTGCACACGATGAACTGGACGCGGCAGCAGGCGATCGATTACATGCTCGCCCACACCGCCGAGCCCAGAGACGATGTGGAGTCCGAGGTCGACCGCTACATCATTTATCCCGGCCAGGCCACGGCTTACATGCTCGGGAAGATCGCGATCAGCGACGCGCGCGAGAAGGCGAAGCAGGTGATGGGTGCGCGCTTCGATATCAAGGCATTCCATGACCGCGTGCTCGAGGACGGCGCCGTCCCGGTTGCGTTTCTGAAAGACAAGATTCAGCAGTGGGCTGCGAAGTGACGGACCGCCGCACGCGGCCTCTCGGAAGAATTTCTCGTGCAGCTATTCTGAAGTCCCTCTGAATTGGTCGCCCTCGTCGGCGAACAGGACGTTGAAGCTCGTCAGCGTGCCGTAGCAGCCGCTGATATAGCCCTGCAGCCTCACCTTTACGTCGTCGGGCAGATCCGCAGCGTTGACCTGCTGCTCCAGCGTCCGCAGGCGGTTTCGAAGCATGACGACCTTGTGGAAGAACGTCTCGATTGGCCAGCTCTTTTCCTGCAATCCCGCCGTCCCCGGTCGGAGCACCAGCGTCCCGTTACGCCATTTCTCAGCGGGCGCCACTGCCGTGATACCGGTCTCTTCGCGGATGACGCGTCGGAGCAGCAGCTCGATGTCGGTCTCTCGGTCGGTCGCCATTGGCGGTGCGGTCCTTTCACGGTCGCTGACGATGGGGAAGGGCTCGTGCAGGGCGGGTCCTTTCGGACCCGACGAGGCGACTTCTTTGTGAGCCGCCGCTGTCGCCGGGTCCGGAATGACCCGGCCTACGGCGTCGACGCGGGGGCCGCCGC
>DASQHH010000831.1:0-5058 GCA_035632195.1 Vicinamibacterales bacterium | reverse complement strand
TGATCGTGCCGCACTGTGACCCGGTCGTGAATCTCTACGATCGCCTGTACGCAACGCGCAACGGCCGTGTCGAGGCAATCTGGCCGATCACCGCACGAGGATGTTCACAATGAAGACACGAGTCCTGGCGTCGGCGGCGGTGTTGATCTGCGGGGCCGGTTCGGTCTGGCTCGCGGGCCAGGCGCCGGGCGCGCCGATGGTCAGCGGCGCGCACCGCTTCGAGAAGGTCGCCGACGGCGTCTACTATGCGACGACGTCCGGCGCAATGAACACCGGTGCCAATTCGCCGATCCTCGTCGACGACGGCGAGGCGATTGTGATCGATTCGGAGATCACGCCGGCCGCGGCGCGCGCGCTCGTCAGCGACCTCAAGGCGATCACGAACAAACCGGTGCGCTTCGTGATCGACACCCACTATCACTACGACCATCTGTTCGGCAATCAGGTCTTTCCGTCGGACGTGCAGGTGATCGGCCACGACAACACGCGCCTGAGGCTGCTGACGCACGACACGATGAAGGAATCGACGTTCCTGACGAGCGTGCAACCGGTGCCGGCGCGCGTAGAGGCGCTCAAGCATCGGATCGCGACGGAAACGGATCCGCAGCAGAAGGCGGCGCTCGAACGCCAGGTCTCGAATTCGCTGGCCTATCTCGAGCAGGTGAAGGAGATCAAGGTGACGCCGCCGAACGTCACGTTCAACCAGACGATGACGCTGTATCGCGGCGGGCGCGAGATTCGCCTGCTGTATCTCGGCCGCGGCCATACAGACACCGACGTCGTCGTCTACCTGCCGAAGGAACGCATCGTGGCCACGGGCGACCTGATGGAGTCCGTCGTGTCATATGCGGGCGATTCGTTCCCGGAGGACTGGATCCGAACGCTCGATCGGCTGAAGGAAATCGACTTCGACACGGTGATGCCGGGCCACGGCGTTGTCTTCAAGGGCAAGGGGAAGATCGACGCGTTCCAGCGCTACCTGCGCGACGTCCTCACGCAGGTGGCGGCGCTGCGCAAGCAGGGATTGTCAGCGGAAGATGCGGCTGCGAAGGTGGACGTGACGAAGTATCGCGACGATTTGCCGTCGATCCGCGGGGTCGGCATCGACCCCGCGGCCGTCCGGCGCATCTATCAGTTAGCCGATCACCCGGAGTAGCTCACCGCGTCGCGTTTCCCGGTCCCGGATTGATCGGGATCATGATGTGCGCGCCAGGCGTGCCCGGCAGCATCATCCACGGTTTGCCGTTGCCTTTGAGCGCCGCGTCGCGCTGGCTCGCGGTCGAAATGCCCAGCATCTCCGGCGTCGCGTTCGGCACGGAGATGACCCACAGTAGCTTGATGCGGCCCGGATCGTCGGAATAGCGGTACGACACGGTCCCGAACGGCGGCGGCTTCAGCCGTCCGTCCTTGGTCGCGGCCTGGATCTCCTTGGTCACGTCTTCGTCTTTCATCCCCTTGGCGCGCAGCATGGCTTCCATGTCCCGCCGTGGGGCCATGACCTTGTTGTAGCAGCGGATGAATCCGTCGGCCGCCTTCGGCTGGCACTCGATGTAGTTCGTTCCCTGACGCAGGACCATGCGGTCGCCGGTCTTGGCGTCGTACGAGACGACGGTCGCGCCCCCTCTGAGGTCCTCGGGCAGCGGCTTGACGGCCTCGGCGATCTTCTGATCCTTGGTTGGTTCCTGCGCATACCCGGCAAGCGGCGCCGCTGCGACGAGCATGACGACGATGGATGTCAGACGTTTCATGGCCTTCCTCCAGTAGGTGGCAGCGTTGGATTATATCCGTGTTCTTTACACCGGTCTTTACACTGGTATGGCATCATCCCGCCCGGAGGTGAGGATGAGACTGAAAGCGATTGCCGCTCTCGGAGGGATGCTGCTCGTGGCGGGAACCGTGTCGGCACAGCGTCCGCCCAGGGAAAACGTGAACCCGGCGCGCCACCCGAATCTGGCGGCGGCGCAGCGGTTCGTGGACCAGGCCTTCAACAAGATCACGGCGGCGCAGCAGGCCAACGAGTTCGATCTCGCGGGCCATGCCGCCAAGGCGAAAGAGCTGCTCGATCAGGCGAACCGCGAACTGAAGCAGGCTGCGGAGGCCGCGAACCGGAAATAGAATCAGTGGACGATGACTGAGCGCGGCGCATACCGGGCGGCCCTTTCGGGCTTCGTGGGGTTCCTGGCGCTGACGCTCCTGACTATCGTCGACATCCGCCGCGGCTTTCTGTTCGCGGCGTACCGGATCCGCACGCCGTATATCGTGCTCACGCCGGTGCACG
Organism: Vicinamibacterales bacterium; assembly: GCA_035632195.1. GTDB lineage: Bacteria > Acidobacteriota > Vicinamibacteria > Vicinamibacterales > CAVVIG01 > DASQHH01. Next base: position 2,780 of record DASQHH010000831.1, on the reverse strand, counting down.
CGGTCATGCTGGCAATGGGAATCGCCGGCGCGGCCGTGTGCTGGCGGCGTCTCGCCGCGCTCGAGCGGCGCGTGCCCCCTGCCTCGCGCGCCGTCAGGCCCTTTGGTTTCACCATCCTGGCGCTGCTCATCGTGGATCTGTTCACGTACCGCGGCGTGCCCGCGGCGCGGTCGATCGCCGCAGGCCGGATCGGCGTCGACTGGCTGAACGCGTTCGGCGTCGTCGGCTGGCTGCGTCCGGCGGCGCAGGCGTCGAGCTACCTGCTCAACGTCTGGCACGCGACGATGATCGGCATCTTGATATCGGGCCTCACGTTAACGGTCCTCGCGGGGTGGCTCGGGGCGTTTCTCGTCCGGGACGGCTTCACCGGGTCGCTCGCCGGCGCCGCGTTCGCGCTGCCCCAGCCGTTCTGTTCCTGCTGCTCGTCGGTGATGGCGCCGTCGTTCGTGCGGCGCGGCGCGTCGACGAATTTCATCCTGTCGTTTGTCATCGGTGCGCCGATGCTGAACATCACGACCATCATCCTGGCAGTTGCGCTGTTGCCGGCGTCCTTTGCGGCGCTCCGCATTGCTGCCGGCGTGGTGATCGCGGTCGTCGTCACCTATGCCATCGCCGCGATGTTCCCGCGGACGCTGCCGGCGACGCCGCAGCGGTGGTTCACCGGGCTCGATCCCGAGCGCGTGCTCGGGTCGCGGCCTGTCGAGACGCCTTCTCAGCTCGTCGCCGCGTGGCTGCGCGCGAGCGGGCGGATCGCGCTCGTGCTCGTCCCGACGCTGTGGATCTGGAGCGTCGGCGCGGCACTGGTCTTTCAAGCGATGCCGGCCGCGTTCGGCAACAACCTGCCGAGCGTCGTGATCGCGGCAATCGCCGGAACGTTCTTCATGATCTCGACCTGGTCGGAGATTCCGATGGCGCTGACCTTGATTCAGTCCGGATTCACCGGACCGGCGGCGGCGCTGCTCGTGGTGCTGCCCGCAATCAGCCTGCCGTGCATGGTGCTGCTCGGCGGATCGCTGCAGCGTTTCCGACTCGTCGCCGCGCTGTCGGCCGCCGTGATGGTCATCGGCATCGCCGCCGGTGCGATGTTCCTCTGACACAGACGTGGAGGCGGTATGAAGGGACTTACGCTCGGACTGATTGCGCTGGCGCTCGGCGCGCCGCTGCAGCGCGGACGATCGTCGGCGCCGGGCCCGACCGTAACCGTCCGCGGCCACACGTTCACGCAGCTGTCGCTTTTTCAGCGCAACGTCGGCGGACCGGGCGACATGACGACGGCCTTTCCGCCGCACAAGGTCATCGACAACATCTATTACGTCGGGACGAAGAGCCTCGCGGTCTTTCTCATCACCACGCCGCAGGGGCACATCCTGATCAACAGTACATACGAGCGCAACGTACCGCTGATTCAGAAGTCGGTGGAGCAGCTCGGCTTCAAATTTGCGGACGTCAGAATCCTGCTGGGCAGCCACGCGCACGGCGACCATCAGGAGGGCGACGCGCTGGTCAGGCAGCTGACCGGCGCGCAGGTGGTCGCGATGGCGGAGGACGTCCCCGACCTGCAGAAGATGACGCCGGGCGGCAAGGCGCACCCGATCGACCGGATCATTCACGACGGGGACACGGTATCGCTCGGCGGGACCACGCTGACGGCGCACCTGACGCCCGGGCACACGCATGGCTGTACCACGTGGACGCTGAAGGCGAGGGACGCGGGCCGTACCTACGATGTCGTCGTCATCGGCAGCTTCGGGGTCAATCCCGGATTCCGGCTGGCGGAGAACGGCGAAGAGACAGCGATGAGCCATGAGTTCGCGCGCACGTTCACGGTCGCGCGGAAGCTGCCGTGCGACGTGCCGCTCGGTTCGCACCCGGGGATGTACAACCGGGACGAAAAGTACGCGAAGCTTGGGAACGGCGGTCCCAATCCCTTCATCGACCCCGACGGCTGCAAGCTCGAAGTCGATATCGACGAAGCGATGTACCACGCGGTGCTCGCGGAACAGGAGAAGCAATGAGCCATTACCACGAGTCCGACGATCTGAAACTGATGCCCGAACTGAAGAAGCTGGCGCCCGATGAATTCGCCGGCTTCGTGGCGCTGGACAAGATCGTCGGCAAAGAGGACGGAAAGATCCCGCGGAAGTACCGCGAGCTGATCGCCATCGCGGTGGCGTGCACGACGCAGTGCCCGTACTGCCTCGACGTCCACACGCGCAACGCCAAGAAGGCGGGCGCGACGCGGGAGGAAGTCGCCGAGGCCGCATTCCTGGCGGCCGCGCTCCGGGCCGGTGCGGCGGCGACGCATGGCGCGCTCGCGCTGAAGCTGTTCGATCGGCCCTAGGCGGCGCCGTGGGGGTTCGCCGGCAGTTCCCGGACCTGTTCGGCGCGCGGACGATCAACGGCCGCGCGATCGACGTCGACGAGACGATCGCCGAGCTCGTCCGGGACCTGCGCGGTCCCATCGCTGCGGCGCTCGCAGCGCGCAGGGCGCTCCTCGACTCGCGCGCGCCGGTGCGCGATAAGTACGGATGGCCCGCGTGGGAGGAGACGTTCGAAGATCCGCTGGCGGGTCGGGCGGGTGAGGCGGGTCGGGCAGGTAGGGCAGGCGGCGCTGGCAGGGAGCGCTGGACATTCCGAGAGATTGTCCAGGGGCTGATCGACAACGGATTGCGGCGGGACACGCCGCTGCGCTGGCGGCTGAACGCAGATGTGCCCGTTCCGAAGGACGCTCATCCCCTCGACAACCCCGGCCTCGAGCTGACCGGCCCGTGGCATCCCCT
>DASQHH010000830.1:0-8053 GCA_035632195.1 Vicinamibacterales bacterium | reverse complement strand
AAGACGTCACGATGGGCTCCGATCTCAACGACGTCTACCTCGATACATCGACGTTGAAGGTCCTGCCGGATCGACGCACGTCGCTCGTCGTCGAACCTCCTGACGGCAGGCTGCCGCCGCAGCTGCCGCAGGCGCGGGAGCGGGCGAAAGCGCGGCCGGAGCGCAACTTCGACGATTTCGAGACGCTCACCCTCGACGAGCGGTGCCTGATCGGCACCACGTTCGGCTCGTCGCAGCTCGCGCCGCCGATGGTGCCGAACCCGCTGGCGGAGAACTACTACCAGATCGTACAGACGGACACCGCGCTGCTGATTTATACGGAACTCGTGCACGATGTCCGGGTAATCCGGTTCAACGGGGTGCATCCACCGCCATCGATTCAGAAATGGCTCGGCGACTCAATCGGACACTGGGAGGGCGATACACTGGTCGTCGACACGACGAACTACACGCCGAAAACGCACTTCCGCGGCTCGAGCGAACACATGCACGTCGTCGAGCGCTTTACGCGCGTCGACGAGAAGACGATCGCATACTCTGCGACGGTGGACGACCCGGAGACGTGGGCGCGACCGTGGACGATTGAGTACCCGTTCACGACGACGACGAACCGCATCTACGAGTACGCGTGCCACGAGGGCAACCGCGCGATCGAAAATTTCATGCGCGGCGCCCGAGCGGAAGAAAAACGCGGGGGACGCTGACGGCTACTGCTGTTCGGTCGACGCAGGGCGCGCGCCGATCTTCTGCAGCTTCGTGAGGTCGTACCGCTCGCCCGGCCCCATGAAGTAATACTTCTTGCCGTTGCGCTGCTGGCGCTCCTTGGGGACGTCACGGCCGTCGTGGATGGCGATCTTGCTCGCGCCGGTCACCTCGAACGTCTGTCCGCGCACGATGATCGCCGTGCTCTCGTCGAGGCCGATGCCGAGCACGTCGGGGTGCTTCGCCACGACAGCCTCGAGGTCATCCTGCCGGTTGCGCGTCAGCATGTGCTGATCGATCGCGACGCCCTTGATCAGCCCGAAGCCTTCCTCGTAGCCCGGCGCCATCATGATGTAGTTGTTCTCGTGCGCGCCGCGGACCATGTAGGACGAAAGAATCGACGCGCCCGCCGACGATCCACCGACGACCCCGCCCCGCTCGAGCACCTTCTCGACCTCGCGCTGCGTGCGCGTGTGCAGGTATGAATCGACGAGGTGCCACTGGCGTCCGCCGACGAACCAGACCGCCTTCGCCGTCGTCAGCGGTTTGACGAACTCTTCGGAGTCGGCCACCTTGCGGTCCGTCGTGTGGAGCACGGTGATGTGCGTGACGCCGAAATCCTTGAACATCTTGAGGCAGGGGCAGTCCTGGTCATAGGTTTCCGCGCCGCCGGCTGTGGGAACGACCACCAGAGGCTGGTCGCGTCCGCCCGCGAGATCGAAGAAGCGCGTGAGAATTTCGGGACCGACGCGGCCGCCGCCGACGATGACGAGCGCGCCGTGTTCGGGGCCCTTGACGACGGGCTCCGCGCTGGCGGTGGATACAGCGAGTGCGATGAGAGCGGCTACCGCGAGGCGTTTATCCATACAGTCATCTCTCCACGGCCACGGTTGTTCCACGCATAGTAAGGCACGGCGGTCAGCCCGGCGCCTGAAACGACCGTGACGCCGCCGAGCAGGTTCTTGTCGAATCGCGCTGCGAGCTTCGCGCCGCGCGGCAGCGACCGGTCGAGGACGTGGCCGCCGTTGTCGACGCCTTCGAAGGCGTACACGCCGGGTCCCCGCTGAATCGCCGTCTTGCCGCGGTCTTCGGTCACGTGCTCGTCGGCGACGACGCGCTCGATGGTCATCGGCAGGTTGAGCTCGATGCGGTCGCCTTTCTGCCAGCGGCGCTGGATGCGCGCGTAGCCTTTGTCCAGGGTCATCGGGAGCAGCTTGCCGTTCACTGTCAGTCGCGGCGCCGCTCGGCTCAAGCCTCGCGCTCCGAGGCCGGAGCGCGAGTCGTCGGAGCGCGAGGCTTTAGCCGAGCGATCCATAAACCGATACAAGCCGCCGGGCGAAGCGTGGCCCAGCGCCCAGCCGGGGAACCGCACCTCAATCGCGAACGCGGCCGGTGCGTCGGGGTCGACGGCCAGCGTCACGCGTCCATCCCACGGATAGTTCGTCGTCTGCCGCACGCGGACGGATCCCGCGTCCGTCTTGATGCGCGCGTCGCTGCCGATGAAAAGGTTGACGTAGAGGTCGCGGCCGCGCGTCGCGTAGACGAGGCCGGGCAACTCGCCCATCAGCCGCGCGAGATTCGCCGGGCAGCAGGCGACGTCGAAGTACGACTGCCGCTCGACGCGGCCGTTCGACACGAGCGGATTCTGATAGAAGAACTTGTCGCCGGAAAGCGATACGCCGGAGAGGTAGCCGTTGTAGAGCGTCCGCTCGAACGTGTCGTAGTACTGGGCCTCGCCGGTGCGGCGGAACATGCGGTCGTACCAGAGCATCCCGCCGATCGACGCGCACGTTTCCGCGTATGCGCGGTTCGGCAGCACGTAGTCATCGTCGAACGCCTCGGTGCCGCCGCGGGCGCCGAGCCCGCCGGTCAGATACATCTTCTTCGAGACGACGTCCTTCCAGAGCGCGTCGACGGCGCGGCCCATCGCTTCGTCTCCCAGAAGCGTCGCGGCGTCGGTCATTCCCGAATACAGATACGTGCCGCGAACGGCGTGGCCGACCGCCTCCGTCTGCTCGACGACCGGTTTGTGGTCCTGGCGGTAGGCAAGGTCGTTGTACATGAAGAACGGATCGCCCTGTGGAAAGACGTGCAGCGGCGGCTGGTGTCCGCGTCCGCGGCGATCGAGGAAGAACTTCGACTCGTCGAGATATTTTCGATCGCCGGTGACGCGCGCGAGCTTGACGAGCGCCAGCTCGATTTCCTCGTGCCCGGGCACCTCATGGCTTGCGTTCGGTCCGAACGTGCTGCAGACCAGATCCGCGCTCTTGATCGCGATGTTCAGAAGCGTGCGCTTCCCGGTCGCCTCGTAGTGCGCGACCGCGGCTTCGTACAGATGTCCCTGGTTGTACAGCTCGTGGCTGGTATGGAGCCACGACCACCGTTCGGGTCCGGCGCCCGGCGCAGGATTCTTCGGATTGGCGGTGCGTGCCGCGTACAGGTATCCGTCCGACTCCTGCGCCTTGGCGAGGATGGCGATCAGGTCGTCGATCTTCTTGTCGAGGGCGGGATCCGGCTTGACGGCGAGCGCGTACGACGCGGCTTCGATCACCTTGTACGTGTCCGTGTCGTCGTAGCGGTGGCCTTTGTAGTCGCCTTCGATGTCGTGCGCGGCCTTCAGGAAGTTGTCGACGCGTCCGGTGATCTCGTTCTGCTTCAGAATGTGCGGAATCGTCACCGTCCGATTGATCTCGATCTTCGGCCGCCAGAAGGCGTCGGTGATCGTGACGGCCGTCAGCGGCACGGCCTGCATGGGATAGCTGCCGGGCTGGTAGGGCAGGTGGGGCTGGTGGGGCGGGTAGGGGGGCAGGTAGGCGAGAGAGGACACGACCAGCGCACCCAGGAGAATTCTCACAACCAACCCGCCCTCCTACCCGCCCGTTCCGCCCGGCTAAAGCCTCGCTCCGTGCCGCTCCGCTAAAGCGTCGCGCTCCGCGCCGCTCGGCTAAAGCCTCGCGCTCCTTCACTGCTGCGAAGTGGACGTCGGCCGGCTCGCCCCGCGCGTGCCGGCGATGAACTTCGCGACATCGTTCTTCAGCTTCCTATGCTCGGAAGGTCGCGTGTAAATCATGTGGCCGGCCTCGTAATAACCGTACGAGACGCGGTCGGTGACCTGCTTGTCGTACGTCAGGTGCGTGAAGTTGAACTCCGCGCCGCCCATGATCGTCGCCATGTCGTAATAACCGATCGCGACGAATACCTTGAGATAGGGGTTGTGCGTCATCGCCGAGCGCAGCGGCTCGGTCATGTCCATGTAGCTGTTCTCGACGTACGTCCAGGGCCGCACGTTGCCGGACGTGGGGTAGTGCAGGTCGGTTTCCCACTTCAGGTCGTTCTTCACGTAGTCCTGGAACATGGCCGTGTACGGACCCTGGAGCGCGCTGTTGCTGATGTCGAACTCTTCGCGCTCGCCGGCGGCATCGCGGTCGATGGCGGTCCATCGGCCGTCGAGCCGCCCGATGACGAGCCGCTTGTCGCGCAGCAGCTCTTTCCGGTAGCGATCTGCGGTCACGCGCAGGTTCGCGTTGAGGATGAACTGCGTCGAGAGCCCCGTAAAGCGCGCCAGCTTCTGCGCCATCGCATTCCTGTCGGCATCCGTCAGCGTGTTGCCCTTCGTGAGCGCCGCCATGTACTCGCCCCACGCGAAGGTCCGCGACTGGTCGACGACCTGCTTGATGGTCATCGCCTGCAGGTCTGCGGGCAGCTTCTTGTGATACCAGGCGTCCGCGGTGAACGTTTCGATGTTCGCCGCGTACGCGATGTCGTTGTCCGGGGCCGGCGACAGCGTCTGATACGTGAGGAGCGACGACACGAGGACGATTCCGTTCAGCTCGACGCCGTGGCGCGACTGGATCTCTTCGGCGAGGCCGGCGGAGCGGATCGTCCCGTAGCTCTCGCCGATCAGGTATTTCGGCGACGGCCATCGGCTGTAGGTCGTCAGGTACGTGTTGATGAACTCGCCGAACGCGCGCAAATCGCCCTGCTGACCGTGGAACTGCTGCGAGCTGACACCGCTGACGGTGCGGCTGTAGCCCGTCGAAATGGCATCGACGAACACGAGGTCGCTGACGTCGAGGATCGTGTTCTCGTTGTCGACCAGGCGGTACGGCGGCGCCGGCTGAAACCCGTCATCGGCCATCTGCACGCTCTTGGGGGAGAACGATCCCATGTGCAGCCAGATCGTCGCGGCGCCGGGTCCACCGTTATAGAGGAAGGAGACGGGACGCGTCTTCACGTCTTCGCCGTCCTTCGTGTAGGCAACGAAAAACATCCGCGCCGCCAGCTGGCCGTTCTCCAGCCGGATGGGCAGCGTTCCGGTCGTCGCGGTGTATTTCAGTTCGCGGCCGTCGAGCCGCATCGTGTGCGGCGTCGTCGAGATCTTTTCCTCGGCGGGACCCGCGTGTTCCTCGGTCGGCGACGAGGGGCTGGCGGCCGGCGTCTGCGCCTGCTGCTGATTCTGCTGTCCGCCGCGCTGCGCGAATGGCGTTGCCGCCGCGAACAGGATCGCGATGATGACTGCTGATGACTTGTGCATGAAAAAGTCCTTCGTGTCTTCGTGGCTACTCTTCGTCGGGGGCGCCGCCGCCCCCTGACTTGGCGACGTCTTCCTGCTTCACGCGATCGACGTTGAACTTCTGCGCGCTCGCGATGATCTTGTCGAGCGCCTCGTCGTAATCGAACGATTCCGCCGTCGAGAAGCGCGTGTAGTTCACGCGCGATACGACGAACGGCTTGAGATACGGGCTGGTCAGCCCTTTTGCCTTCAGCTTCTCGACCGCCGCGCTGACGGCTTCATCGAGCTTCAGAATTTTCTTCCCGCGCCGCTCGCGTTCCTTCAGCGCCTTGCCGATCGGCTCCTCGAGAAACGTGTCGACGCGCCGGAGAATCGACTGGTAGGCCCCGCCGCTCAGGCGCGGCCGCTCTTCGTACGCGACGCCGAGCGTCAGGAACGCCGGCTGCTCGAACTCGAAGGCAAACTTCGTTTCGTCCTCGTCACCCTGCTGCCTGGCCAGCGCGCGCGCCATGCGGATCGTTTCCAGCGACTTCTCGCGCAGGTTGTGCGCTTTCTCCGTGTTCAGCGCGAGGATCTTGAATGCAACCTCGGCGTCCGGGACGAGCAGCGCGATGATCGTCTTCGCGCCGAGCTTCTTCAGCGCCTGCAGCCGGTGGTTGCCGTTCGGCGTCCAGTACCGGTCATCGTGGCGGATCGCGATGATCGGATCGAGAAACAGGCCGATCTTCTCGACGACCCCCATCAGCCGCTTGACGTGTGTGTCCGACGGGTCGCGCTGGTACGGGGTCGGCTCCACGCTCGCGACAGGCAGCGCCGCAAGGAGCAGCGGCTTGCCGCCGAACGGGTCGCTGTAGCGGCCCAGGACGGCGCCCTCGTCCTTGCGAACGGCGTCGGCGAGTCGATCGAGCTCAGCGCCGGAAGCTTCCTGGGTTTGCGAGGGCGTCAGACCGATGGAACCGGCAGCGACTTTCTTCCGGCGGACGGGCTTCTTGCGCGGTCGTTTGGTCGGCACGGTAAGCCTAAAGGATACTCCCGGCTGCGGTCTTGCACAGGTCGATCAGCCGAGGTGGCCTGATGACTTTGCTCGCGCTTCTCATCGCGCTGGCGGCTGCGGCCAGCCCGACGATCGCGCCTGACGTCACGCAGATCGAGCGGGCGCGGCTGGACGCGGCCGCGAAGGTCGTCCAGGGTGTGCACGAGTCGATTCCCAGCGGCTCCTGGAGCCGCGCCCGCTGTGTGCTGGTCATTCCGGAACTGAAGAAGGCGGCGCTGGTCGTCGGCGGCGAGTACGGCAAGGGCGTCATGAGCTGCCGCGCGGGCTCGCGGTGGAGCGCGCCGGTCTTCATGCAGCTGGCGAAGGGCAGTTGGGGCTTCCAGGCCGGGGCCGAACAGATCGATCTCGTCGTTCTCGTGATGAACGAAGACGGCGTGCAGAAACTGCTGCAGAACCAGGTGACGCTCGGCGCCGACGCGTCGGTCGCGGCTGGCCCGGTCGGACGAGAGGGACAGGTCGGGACCGACGCGCGCCTCGCAGCGGAACTGCTCTCGTATTCGCGCGCGCAGGGACTGTTCGCGGGGGTCGACCTCGCCGGCGGTATCCTGCGGGGCGACGGGGACGCCAACCGCGCCGTCTACGGCGCGGGCGCGAATCCACGGTCCATTCTCGCGAACAGCGACATTTCAGCGCCGACCGAAGCGCAGCCGTTTCTCAATGCGCTCGGCGCCGGAAGGACGGAGGTCCCCGGTCCCGGCGATTCGTCGGCTGCGAAATCTGAAGCCGGCCGCCGCGGCGGGGCGCCATTGCCCGCCGTCGCGCCCGGCGCGAAAGCGGGACAGCCGGACGAGGACGTCCGCGCGCGGATTGTGAGCGTGGAGCAGGCAATCGACCGGCTGCTGGCGCAGCCGGCGGCGGCGGAGGTCAAGCCTCAGTTGACGCAGATCCGGCAGCAGCTCGACGCGCTGCTGGGAGCGCTCGATAGAAGGTAGGGGCCGCTCGTGAGCGGCCCGTTCCCGTCGCTACTGTGACATCCGCTCGCGCGTAACGTTGGTCAACATCACCGGGCTCGTCGCGTAGTTCTCGAGCGTGATGATGTTGTTTTCCCTGTCCGCGATGATCTTCGTCGCGATCGACATCTTGCCCTCGCCCTCGCCGTCCTTATTGAGCCGCAGCTCGATGACGGTGAACGGGTAGTCGATCGATCGCGGCTGGTGCGTCGCTTCCCAGAATCCGATGCGCCGGTTGGTCACCAGGACAACGCGCTCGCCGCCCTCGGGCAGCGGCGTCCGGCGCGCGAAGTGGAGATCCCAGCCGATGCTGTCCGGCGTGCGGATGTAGCCCATGCGGGGCATGTCCTGGAGCTTGTCCAGGAGCTTTTCGGCGCCTTTGGACATCAACGTCTGCATCAACGTATCGCGTTGTGCGTCCGTCGACCAGCGGTTGACGACGATCTCCACGTTGCCAGCGGCGCCGCGATTCATGTTGATCGCGTTGGCACTGAAGCGTTCCGGTTGTCCATTGGTCTGTGCGAGCGCGGCGACGGTGAGTGCGGTCGCCGCGGCGAGACCGAGCACGGCCGTTCCGAGCGGTCGAAGCATGTGATCCTCCTGACACCGCTGAGAGCAAAGCTCGCGCCGCGCGTGGTGGGCCTGAAGGCTTGCGCTACTTGCGCGCGGCGGGCGTCAACATCGTTTCTTTGCGCTGGCCGTTGCGGATGTAGATGACCTTGGTGGGTTGACCGATCTTCAGGACGTCGAGCGCGTACGTGTAGTCGTAGATGTTGGCGATGGTTTGCCCGGCAATCTCGACGATGACGTCGCCCTTCTGCAGGCCGGCCTGCT